>NZ_JBZEGG010000007.1:0-200218 GCF_058313095.1 Pseudogemmobacter sp. TB195 | reverse complement strand
AGAGACCTTCGTGCAAATGGACCACAGGCCGACAATGCACTAACATTCAAACCGGACCACTCAGTGGGGGCATTCCATGGTCTGTTCAATGAGGACGCGCTTCGCGAGGGCGATGGTCCGGTGGTCATCACCGAGGGCGAGATTGACGCTCTGAGCGTGATCCAGGCGGGCTATTCCCGGGCGGTATCGTTGCCGGATGGCTGGACCGTGGACGGTGGCAAGCGCGATGTGCTGATCGCCGCCGAGCTGCTGCTGCGCAAGGCACCGTTCATCATCGTAGCGGGTGATGCCGACGAGGCCGGGGCAAGTTTGCCGCGGACTGTGTCAAACATCCTCGACGGCCATGATGTGCGCTATGTGACCTGGCCGGATGGCTGCAAGGACGCGAACGATGTGCTCATGCGCTTCGGTGAGGGCGAGCTTGCTGGCTGCCTCTCTGACGCGGTACAGATGGACCCGCCGGGCGGCTTCATCACAAGTCTGCACGATCTGCCGCCGATGCCCGAGCGCCGTGTGCTTCGCCTTGGCATGTCGCCCTACGATCACGGCCTGGCCTTCGAGGTCGGCGCCATGTCGGTGGGCACCGGCACGCCCGGCGCGGGCAAATCCACCTTCACGACCTTCGCCGCTTTTCACATCGCGAAGCACGAAAACATCCGAGTAGGTCTGCTGCCGTTCGAGACCCATTCCTACCGGATCCGGGATCAGATCGCGCGCCTGCTGTGCCGGAAGCCTTTCGCCGATCTGACCGCCTCAGAGCTGGCGCAGGTTCATGTGTTTGGTGCCCGGCATCTGCGGATCGTCCATCGGCGCTACAGCGCGGATGTTCAGCACCACCTTGCGTGGCTGCGGGCCAATATCAAGATCCTCGCGGTTCGCGACAACTGCAAGCTGATCATCATCGATCCATGGAACGAATTAGAGCACTTGCCCGAGAAGGGCGAGAGCATGACCGCCTACATCAACTTTGCGCTGCAGCAGATCCGCAGCTGGGCCGAGCAGTACGACACGCATATCTGCGTGATCGCTCACCCTCGGAAGATGAGCACTGAGGGCAAGATGAAATGCCCGACCGGTTACGATATCGCCGACAGCGCCGCCTTCTTCAACAAGCCCGCGCTCGGGTTCAGCGTTCACAAGGACGAGGACAGCGACGGTGACCAGTTCGTGCAGGTCATGACCTGGAAGGTGCGGGAGACCCAGCTCTACGGCTTCTCCCCCGGCAACATGCGTCTGCGCTTCCACGAGCACGGCATGACCTACAGCAAATTCGAGAGCAACGCCCGGTTTACCAGCGGAAAGGCATCGCCATGACCGTCACCCGCAAGGCCTTTGTCCGCATCCCCGGCAACTCTGGCGGCCTCGATGAGGTCACCCTGGCCCGCGCCCCGTGGGAGGCGCCTGTCACCATGCCCGAGCCCCGGGAGGAAACACGCCCCGGCTTCACCCTCATTCGTCCCACACCCCGCAAGGATCTGACCCGCGCCGAAATGGTGATCGCGGTCCTGCGGGCAGAACTCAAGGAGATCCGCGCATGAAGCCGGTCAAGCCATACCTCACCGTCAGCGTCTGGCAGATCGCCACCGGCGATTATGCCGTGCGCGGCTACCGGCGCGGCATCAGCATTCAGGTCGCGCACTGTGCCGATCTCACCGTGGCCCTTTCCATCGCCCTGGCCACGCCTCGCAAGCAGCTCGCGGTGTCGGTGGTGCCAAGCGCTGAAATCGGGGTGATGACAGCACCGGCTCCCGGCACCCCTTCCGATCAACAAAATAAGGCTGAAACGGTGGTGACCAAGGACGCGACCGGCCGGGTCAGCACCACCCCGGATCGGCCAATTAGCGAGATGGCGGCGCTTGAGGCCATTCGGGGTGAGAGAAAGCAGCACGCCCTGCAGTTTCCTGAATCAGGCGATGAAGAACTGGATCACGGCAACCGGATGTTTCGGGCCGGTCTCAGCCATGCTTTCAGCGTGGTTCGCGCCCTGCCGGATTTCGTCAGCCCTGCACCAGAAGGTGGTGGAGGGCAGAGAGGTGAGATCACCCACGAGTGCATATCGATTGCCGAACTTGATCGGCTCCGGGGTATTGAGGGACATTATGACGCTATCGTTCGTCTGACCGCTGCTGATCAGCGGGAGGTGCGCGTATGATCGTTCGCGCCTCGCATGTGGTCTGGTCTCTGTCGGGCGCCGTCGCTGCAAGTTCAGCAGGCGACGTGGGTCTAATCTGGGCAGCCATTGGCATCGCTTTCGTCGGCTCATGGGCTGCCTGGTGGGAGGGTCAGGCATGACCCGCCGCCGCGAGCCAGAGACCGTCGAAGAGCTGAACGACATGGAAGCTCTTGTCTGGGAATCCATGCTGCATCGCCACGCCGGAAGCGCGGATTGGGCCGCGCAAGCGATCGCCGACCTCGCACGGGAGAAGCTGCTGGCCCTCGGTCGCCAGCCCCCTCTGACCGGAGGGCGGCATGGCCTCAACTGACCAGACAGCAAACACCCTCGATGGGCGCTGCAAGGGCTGCGGTGAGGCGTTCACCATCGCCCGCCTGCCGATGCCCCTTGATCAGATCGCAAGGCTTTCAATGCGGGCCAAATGCCCGATCTGCGGTGGCAAACGCATTGCCCTCGCCAATCCCGAAAACGATTGAGGCACTATCCCATGTGGACCAAACACCCCCATGACGGCGGCGAATACACCGGCCCGGCTGGCGCGCTGGTACGGCCGGTTTATCGCGGCAAGGCGACCGGAGACAGGCGCCCCGTTACGCATTCCGCCCTGCTGCGCTGGCCCCATGATGGCGGCGCGGATGACATTCTGGCCTTTGAGGTCTGGTCGTCTGATCGGCCTGGGCGTGAGCCTCGTTGCTTGCCCCCCGAGGGCTGGTTCGGGCTGCGCTGCCTGACTGGCAAGGAGTTTCAGGCTGAGGAAGAGATGCAATCCCTCGGCCTCGAAATCTGGATGCCGAAGTACCGCACGCTGACCAAGCCGGGTAAGCGCCGCAAACCGGTTGAAACCACCCGACCGCTGCTTGTGGGGTATGTGGTGACGCGGGTCGCGCCTGAGCAATGGTCTCTGGTCAGCGGCGCGCGCCAGATCATTGGCTGGATCTCCGATCATAAAGGCCCGCTTCCGATAAGCCGGGCGCAGCAGATGGACGCGATCACTGCCCGCGCTGAGGCCGGGGAGTTCGATAGCCGTGGCCTCGGCCCGAACATCAAGCCCGGCATGCTGCTGGAGGTGCTGCTCGGCCCGATGCAGGGCTGGCGCGTGACCTTTCTCGGCATGGCTGGGCGAAAGATCGAGGCGGAAATCGACCTGATGGGCGCACCCCGCCGCGTCCGCATCAACCCCAATCACGTCAACCTGAGAGGATAGGCCCATGGCGAAAGACAGCTTCCATGGTTTTGAAGTTCAGATCAACGATAGCTCGGGCCTGATGATATCCCGTCCCGAGCATCAGGAAGGCCTTTGTGAGCGCATCCCGAAGGGCGAAACCCCCGCCGGATATCTGAACGAATACCGCGCCGATTTTATGGTGCGCTGTGCCTTCTGCGATGCTCAGCGCTGGCACAATCGGGGCTTCACCGCAGTAATGGAGGATGGCCGGATCGCCCTTTGTGGCGCCGACTGCGCTGAACAGTTTGGGCTGACCGCCCGCACCCTCTCCAGCCAGCTCGAGCGCCGAAAGCGCGCTGTGTCGATGCGGCGCAAAGTCATGCTCGAAACCGGCAATCTCTCTGCTGTGGTCGATCTTCTGACCGATGAAGTGATGCAGATGGAAGATCTGGCCATGCACGCAGTCAAGGCGATCAACGCCACAGGCCAAGGGACAAGCATCCACCACCGACCTGGCATTCGAGGGCTTGCCGCATTGCGCAATTCGCAGGCCGCTGCCTATCCCCGCCGCCTGCGGATGGTGCGCCGCAAGCTGGCCGAATGGCTTGACCTAGGCGATCTCTCTGCGCAGCCAGACGAGGTGGTGCTGACCATCCTCAAGGAGCGCGACAAGCTGGTGGCTCTAATCAGGGATGGCTGCGCCTTTCTGGATGCGGCGGCTGATCTCTTCACGGTCGAGAGCATCAGGGCGATCAGTGACTATTTCCGCAATAACGCTGCGGCTGACGGCACGTATTCGCTCGCCTCACCCCTGACTGGCGGCATCGGCCTCAAGTTCTATCCGACCGGCCGGCACCACCACGCTGACAGCGCGCGCTATGAGTTGGTCGAGTTCCAAAAGAGGCCTGCCGTCGAGGATCTTCTTGGCGCGCTGTCGGGGAGACAGGACAGCAGTTGACCCGATTCGTTAGAGTCAGTATGTTGGCGGCAGAGCGGCGATCTGTGCGAGGCTATAAGCTGGACGCGCAGCCCTCTGCCGCAGGGCCTACCCGATAGGGCCACCCTGCGAGCCCCTTGGCGAAGCTATGACCAGACGAGAAACGCCCCCGGATTGCCGAGGGCGGCAGGACCGGCCGGAGGGGTATTTTTCGCTTTCCATTGGTTGATCGATTGCAAGGCTCACAGAAAGACCGCACGGTTCCGCCCCATCCGCTTCGCTGCATAAAGTGCGGCATCTGCCTGATGAAAGACCTGCCGAAAGTCGAACTTGTCAGGCGGCAGGGACACGCCGCCAACACTTACGGTGACGGTTATTCGCTTCCCGAAAACCTCATGCAAGCCTGAAATCTCTTTGCGCAGACGTTCGGCCATTTCATACCCATCTTCGGTTTTCTCCACCCGGATCAGAACCGCGAACTCTTCGCCGCCAAATCTTGCTGCGAAGTCGCCATGGCGAATGGATGCCGATAGCGATTTAGCAATCATTTTAAGCACTTCATCGCCAACATCGTGGCCATGCGTGTCGTTTATCGACTTGAAGTGATCCGCATCTACGACCAGTAACGCCATGGTTTCCTGATCAGAGGGACTGATGTGCGAAAGATAGTTCATCAGGGCCCGACGGTTCGGCAAACCTGTTAGCGAATCCGTGCTGGCCTCAAGGTTTAGCTGCCGCTCACGGTTTCCGCGTCGCAGCTCGCCTTCGAACATCCGGCCGAAGAAAACAGTGCCAATCATATCTGTCGTAAGGCGCATTAGTGCTACGTAGGGATTCATGACGTTCATCAACAGCATAATGGCGAGCAGTGGTGCACTGAGGATTACGCCAAGCATCACCCATGCCATCCAGCTTCTGCGCCGGTTACCGCGCGTAGCATAGGTCCAAAGGCTGGCCATCAGGCATGCAAATGTCATGGTCGCTAAACCAATGACCACGCCAGGTCCGCCGATACTGATCCTGACAATGCCGGATATCGTAAACGATATGACGGTTGACAGAGCGCCTCCGAAGGCTGTGGAAACAGCCAGAAAGAGGTTTCTGCTGTCAATCTGAAGCCCGGCCATGACAGTGTAAGGCTGCAGCATCGACAACGCAGCACCAGTGCCCAGAAGGCAGCCAACGGCACATTGGCGAACCAGCCGATGCGGCACGAATCGCTGAAGCCAGCCATAAGCAATAGTGCAGATGGCAATCAGGCCAACAGTATTCAGCCCGGCGATGAGCAGATCTGGCGACATAATTCTGAGGATCCGAAAGCGTTAAACCGAGTTCTAGTTCGCGACGAGCTGGAGGATATCTCCGGCATCGTGTCGATCATCGGCGAGATCAAGGAGCGCGGGCTGCTCGCCTCGGTGTCGGTGGACCCGGCCGGCCTCGGCGAGATGATCGAGGCGCTGGACGAGATCGGGGTCACGCAAGAGGACGGGATGCTCGTCGGCGCGGCACAGGGCTTTGCCATGATGAACGCGATCAAGACGACCGAGCGGAAGCTGGCCAACGGCACCATGCGGCACGAGGGGTCGGCGCTGATGGCGTGGTGCGTCGGCAATATCAAGATCGAGCCGACCGCGACCGCGATCCGGGCGACGAAACAGAACGCGGGCGATGCGAAGATCGACCCGGCCATGGCGCTGTTCGATGCGGTGCAGGTGATGAGCCGGAACCCGGAAGCGAACAACAGCGCGCACAATATGGCGGGGTTCTTCGCCGGTCTGGAGACCTGACGATGGCATTGATGGAACGGGCCCTGGCGATGGTCGGGCTCCAGCGGAAAAGCGGCGTGCAGTTTGTCGATGGGCGCAGCGGAGGGATGGAGGGCGATGCTGGCGTGGCCGTTGACGCACCGGCGACGCTCGGCCTTTCCGCAGCATGGGCATGCACCAACCTGATTTCAGGGACCATCTCGTCACTGCCCTGCGAGATCTACCGGCAGGCCGGTCGCGTTCCGGAGCCGGTGCGCGATCATGCGCTCTATACTGTTCTGCATTCGACGCCGAACTATGACCAGACCGCGCTCGATTTCTGGGATTTCATGTGCCAGGCGCTGGAACTTTGGGGCAATGCTTACGCCCGGGTGGTGCGCACATCGGGCGAGATTGTTGCGCTCTATCCGGTCCGTCCGGATCTGGTGTCAATTCGCCGGCTCTCGACTGGCTCTCTGGAATACTCGTGGTCCTCGGATGGGGTGGCGTATCGCTTGCAGGACCGCGACGTCCTCCATGTCAGGGGGCCGGGCGGCGATCCAATGGGCGGACTGTCAACGCTGTCGGTGGCGCGCAATACGCTTTCATCTGCGCTTGCGGCCGAGCGGGCGGCCGCCTCGACGTTCAAGAATGGCATGCGTCCGAGCGGGATCATCACGACCAAAGAGTGGCTGTCGGACGAGCAGCGCAAGAACACGCATGCGCTGGCCGCCAGCTTTTCGGGCGCTCATAACGCCGGAAAGCCATGGATTGCCGAGGGCGGCATGACCTTCACGCCGCTGTCTCTGTCGCCGGAAGATGCGCAGATGCTGGAGACCCGGCAGTTCTCGGTCGAGGAAATCTGCCGCTTCTTCGGGGTGCCACCGGTGATGATCGGTCACGCCGGGGCGTCGACTGCCTGGCCGACCTCGGTCGAGCAGCAGGTCCTGATGTTCCAGAAGTTCACGCTTCGCCGGCGCCTGAAGCGGATCGAGAGCGCTGTGGTCCAGCAGCTCATCACACCTGAAGAGCGCGCGTCGGGCCTCTATGTGAAATTCAACCTGGAAGGCCTCCTGCGTGCAGACAGCGCCGCCCGGTCCAGCTTCTACCGCACAATGACCCAGATCGGCGCGATGACGATCAACGAAGTGCGGGAGCTGGAAAACCTGCCGCCGGTTGCAGGCGGCGATGAGGTTCGCATGCAACGCCAGAATGTCCCGATTGCGCAAACAGAGGGAGCGATCAATGCTTGATATGATGGCAAAGGCCGCGCCGGTCCTTGATGTGAAGGCGCTGGACGAAGCGAGCGGGCAGTTTGAGGGCTATGCCTCGACCTTCGGCGGGGAGCCTGACAGCTACGGCGATGTGATCTCCGGCGGCGCTTATACCGAGACGCTGGCCGCCCATCGTGCCAAGGGCACCATGCCCAAGATGTTCTGGCAGCATGACAGCCGCGATCCGATTGGCAGATGGCTTGAGGCAAAAGAGGACAACCATGGGCTCTGGGTGAAGGGTAAGCTCAACATGGGCGTGCGCCGGGGGCAGGAAGCTTATGCGCTTCTGAAGGAAGGCGACATCGACGGGCTGTCGATTGGCTACAAAATCAAAGGCTACTCGGTCGATAATGAAACCGGCGTATGGACGCTGGAAAAACTCGACCTGATCGAGATCTCGGTGGTGTCGGTCGGCGCCAACGAAAGCGCGACCATCTCTGGTGTGAAGTCCGCAAGGGCGCTGGCCGAGATCACGGAAAAGCTCAAAGCCGGGGATCGGCTGACTGAGCGAGAATTTGAGCAGATTGCCAAGGGACTTGGCCTCTCGAATTCGCAGGCGGAGCGTGCCGCACGCGTCCACCTGAAGGGGCAGGGGGAGCCTGCCGATGCGGAGAACGAGGCGGCCCGTTTCTGGGCGGCCATGCGGGCCTGAGGCCCAACCCCACATTTGAAGGAGGTTCCCATGGCGGATACCAAAACGGCTGAGCAGCTTGCCGCCGAAACCAAAGCTGCATTCGACGCGACCCTGAACCAGGTCAAAGGCATTGCGGAGGAAGCACTCGGCAAAGCAAAGGCCGGCGAAGAACTCTCGGCGTCGATCAAGGAAAAGGCCGACGAGGCTTTGCTCAAGATGAACGGCCTCAAGGCTGCGGTCGATGAGATGGGCCAGAAGCTGTCACGCGCCGGCGCGGCTGGCGACGAAGATGGAAAATCCTTCGGCGAGCGCTTCATCGATGATCCTTCGGTCAAATCCTGGCTGGACGCTGACCCTTCTTCGGGTCGCAAGGACATGCGGATCAAGGCCACGCTGACCACCGCCACCACCAATGCCGCGGGCTCGGTCGGCGCCGGTATTCCGGTTACCCGCCTGCCGGGCATTCTTGAACTGCCGCAGCGCCGCCTCACCGTGCGCGATCTGATTTCGGTCGGTCGCATGGATGGCAATTCGCTGGAATATGTCCGCGAGGTCGGCTTCAACAACAACGCCGCACCCGTTGCTGAAGGGGCTGCGAAGCCTTCCTCGGACATCCAGCTCGGGCTGGTGACGACCTCGGCCAAGGTTATCGCCCACTGGATGAAGGCGTCGAAGCAGGCGCTCTCTGATATGTCGCAGCTTCGCTCGATCATCGACAACCGTCTTCTGTACGGTCTGGGCTATGTCGAGGAGCAGCAGCTTCTGAATGGCGATGGCACCGGCCAGAACCTGCATGGGATCATCCCTCAAGCCACCGCGTTCGCGGCGCCGGCGGGCGCTGCTGCCGCAGCAACCACGCTTGACGTTCTGCGCCTCGCGATGCTTCAGGCCGCGCTCGCCGAATATCCTGCGACGGGGCATGTTCTGAACCCCATCGACTGGGCGAACATCGAACTGCTGAAGGACGCGGACGGCCGCTACATCATCGGCAATCCGCAAGGCACCATCGCGCCGACCCTCTGGGGTCTGCCGGTCGTGGCCACGCAGTCGATGGTGGTGGGCAAGTTCCTGACCGGTGCCTTCCAGCTCGGCGCCCAACTTTTCGACCGCTGGGATGCGCGGATCGAGGTCGGCTATGTGAATGACGATTTCACCCGCAACCTGGTGACGATCCTCGCGGAAGAGCGCCTGGCGCTTGCGGTCTATCGGCCCCAGGCATTCATCTACGGCAACACCACCGTGCCGTCCGGCGGGTAATCGCTTCACAGGAGGGGCGGGGAACTGCCCCTCTCATTGAGGTGATTGGAGGATATCATCATGAAATACAATGTTCTGCGCGTCCATATCGGGGACCAGACGTACCAGGAAGGAGATGAGCGCGAGGCGCGCCCAGAGGATGTGGCGCACCTCGTTGCCGCAGGCGTGCTTGAGGAGGCCGGCGGGGATCAGCAGGCGAGCAAAGGGCGCGCGAAGAAATGACGCCGGTCCTCGTCTCGCCACCCGCCGGGCCGGTCGTGGCGCTGCCAGACCTGAAGGCGCATTTGCGCGTGGAAAGTGATGACGAGAACGCGCTGATTGAGAGCCTCGAAAAGGCAGCGGTCGCCTGGCTGGACGGGTGGCGCGGCGTACTTGGCCGCTGCATCCTGCCTCAGAAATGGGCCGTGTCGTTCGACCGGGCCGGAACGTTTTCGCTGCCGTTCCCCGGCGTGACAGAGGTTGAAGCTGACGCGGGCAACGCCACGCTCGGGGATGGCTGCGTCACGATCACAGAACCGGCCAAGGTGACAATCACCGCTGAGGCGGGCGAGGATATCATGCCGTCAATCCGGGTCATCATCCTGATGCTGGTCGGCCACTGGTATCAAAACCGGGAGGCGGTGATCACCGGCACCATTACCAGCACACTGCCGATGGCGGTTGAAATGCTGCTGGCTCCGATCCGGGTGGTGCACGTATGACCGCCGGCAAGCTCGACCGCCGCGCCCTGTTTCAATCGCCTGTCTCAGGCGATGATGGCTATGGCAATCAGGTGACCGGCGCGTGGAAAGACGAATTCACCCGCTGGGCCGGCACGCAGTTCCTAAAGGGCGGCGAGGCTGTTATGGCGTCCCGGCTGGAAGGCAAGCAGCCGGTGGTCGTCACCGTGCGCGCCGACAGCGACGCCGCGCGGATCACGCCGGAGTGGCGCTGCGTGATCGACGGGCGGAATTACAATATCCGGGAGATCCCGAGGCAGTCGGACAATCGGCTGTATCTCGAATTTATCGCTGAGAGCGGGGTGGCCACCTGATGCCGGGTCTTGATCGCGTGAAAGCCAAGCTGCGCAGCCATGCGAAAGCCGCCATTGAGGCCGGTGTGGCTGAGGCGCGCAAGCAGGCTGAGATAATCGCGGGGCTGGCCCGGGCCTTTGCGCCGGCTGAGGAATTGGACCTGGTTAAGTCGATCCGGGTCGAGGACGCCTCGACCGTGGTCACGCGGCGCGGCGGTGAGCAGGGCTTTGTCGGCGTGGTGGTGAAGGCAGGCAGCGAGGCGACGATCATCACCAACAAGCAGGGCCAGCGGTTCCAGAATGCGAAGTTGCAGGAGACGGGAACGCAGGACATGCCCGCGAACCCCTATTTTAACCCGGCCAAGCGGATGCGGCGCAAGCAGGCGAAATCCGCCATCGGGCGCGCAGTCAATAAGGCGTGGAAGGCGGGCGGCTGATGGCTTCACCTTCTCTGGAATTGCAGGGTGCAATCGTCGCAGCAGTGCGCGCGGATGAACCCCTCAGCCTTCTGATCGGCGGGATCTATGACAGGGTGCAGCGCGGTGCCGATGGATCGCCTCTCGCGACCGTCTGGGGTGATGCCCAGGGCTATATCAGCTTCGGCCCCGAGGATGTGGTGTCAGAGGAAGGCGGTTGCGTCGGGATCGATGATGTGTCGATCCAGCTTGATATCTGGTCGCGCCAGCCGGGCCGGGTCCACTGCAAGCAGATCATGCACGAACTGCGTCGCGTGATGCGTGGCATCGCGACCACGGAAAACCCCATTGTCAGCCGGTCAGACCCGTTCTCGCAGGTCGTTCGCGATCCGGACGGGCTGACCATGCACGGGATCTTGCGCTATGAATTCGGGATGGAGCGTCATGGCTAAAGCAATTTTTCACCGGGAGTTCCATTACACCAGCCGGAAGGTGAATGCCGGCTGGTCGGTGAAGCCCTGCCCGAAGCCGCAGACCTTTCCGCGTGAGTTGATCGACGCGGCTGTCGCGGCAGGGGTGGCGAAAGAAGTTAAGCCGAACAGGTCACGGCGAAGCAGTTTCGGTACTTCAGGGGAGTAGGGTGTGCCTCCATTTCTCGCACTCGGCGAGGTCTGCTATGTATGTGTTTTCGTCTTTATATCCTACGGGTATGAAGCCGACCCCAACGGTGTAAGAAGCGCTCCTCGCTATCAAATCATCGCATTTCTTGATGATTTCAGCCCTCTCTGTATTTCGAGCATATTGATATGATCGATACTCGCCCCAAAAAAAATACGCGACGAATGCGATAACTGCTACCGCCGCCGCGCTGATCAGACCCTTCAAATCAACCCCTCCATCGACCGCCCCCTTCCGGGCGGTTTTCTTCAATCCAGCCATAGGAGATCAAAATGGCAGCACCTGTCCATGAGGAATATCACGAGCTCGTCGTTGAGTTCTCTGAAGATGACGGGACGACCTGGGCTCGCAACTGCGTGCTGATGGGTGTCGAGGTGTCGCGCTCCACCGCGTCAAGCGAGGTCGAGACGGTCAAGGAGTGCGGCGACGAGAGCCTTCCGAACGACGTGTCGCGCCGGGTTCAGAGCATTTCGGTAAGCGTATCGGGCACCGGAAACTGGACGCAAGGCGGCTATGATAAGTTCCTGAAGAAGTTCTATGCCGGAGACAGCTCTCCGATGCTGGCGCGGATCGGCAACCTCGCCGCAGCGGCGGGCGATATCGAATACGAGCAGGGGCCGATCATCATCGGTTCACTCGGCCAGGCCCGGGTCAAAGGCTCGGTGGTCACCGCCTCGGTGGAGATCCAGTTCGCCACCACGCCCACGACCACTGTGAAGGCCTGACCATGGCTGAACCGAAAATCATCAACTGGGCATGTGGGGAACACCCTTTCATGCTCAGGATCGGCGAGGCCGAGGCGCTGGACGACCTGACCGAAAACGGTGTGGCCGATTTCCGGTTCCGCTGCCGTGATGGGGTGGCGCGCGGCTCGCTCGGCTATTCGCCTGTTCGCACCCGCGAGGTGATCGATTGCCTTCGTCTCGGCCTGATCGGTGGCGGTATGGAGCCGGAAGCCGCCCGCAAGCTCGCCCTGCGCGGGATGGAAGAGGGCGAGTTTACCGAACTGGTGATGATCTGCTTTGAGGTCATCAGCGAATTTCACCGGGGCAAGGCTTACGATCAGCCGGAAAAGCCGGCGGCGGTGGAAGCGACGGAGACGGGCGAGAGCGCATAAAGTTCTCGGCCATCTACGGCAATGGCGCCCTGATGGGCTTCACGCCACAGCAGGTGAAGCAAATGTCCCTCTGGGAATACACCTGCGCTTTCACCGCCTGGGCCAAATTCCACGGGGCCACGGGCGGCAAATCCGACATGAGCATGAGCATTGAGCGCCTGCGCGAGCTGGGGGTCGAGGAATAATGGCAGCAGAAGATGGCCTCGAACTTCTGGTAGGGCTTACCGAGAAGCAGTTCCTGCAATCGGTAGCTCGTCTCGAAAACCGTCTGGCAAAGATGGAGGGAGAGACGATTACCCGGTTCAAAAAGGTCAATTCGGGGATCTCGAAGACCTTTGACGATCTGGAAAACCGGGTCAGCAAGAACTTCCGTGGCATCGCTGCCGCGCCGTTGGCGGCGATCACTGCCGCCCTGGGCGCGGGGCAGATCATCAAACTGACCGGCCAGTGGACCGATCTGACCAGCCGCGTGAACCTCGCGGCTGGCAGTATGGAAAAGGGCGCGGACGTCATGCAGCGCGTCAGCGAGATGGCGCGGCGCACCTATTCGGATCTGACCCTGACGGCCGAGGGCTATATGGCCTTCTCGACCGTGCTGACCGATCTGGGCGTGGCGACGAACAAGCAGCTCGATTTCGTGGAAAGCCTGAACAATGCGCTGGTTGTCTCCGGTGCAAAAGGGGATACGGCGGCCCGTGTCATGGACGCGCTGTCCAAGGCCATGGCACTCGGCAAACTGTCCGGTGACAACCTCAATACAGTGATCGCCTCAGGCGGAAGGGTGGCGCAGGCGCTGGCCGAGTCCATGGGTGTCACCACGCTGGAACTGCGCAAGCTCGGCACGGATGGCAAGATCGGGCGCGCAGAGCTGCTGAACATCACGAGCCAGATGGAGAAGCTGCGCACCGAAGCGGCTGAAATGCCGGCGACCATTCAGGATGGGTTCATGCTCCTGAACAATGCGCTGCTGGAATATGTCGGGCGTGGCGATGAAGCGGTCGGGATCTCGGCAGCCATTGCCGATGCACTGATAGTCATTGCTGACAACTTTGAAGAGGTTGCGGATACTGCCCTCACTGCGGCGTCCGTAATCGCGGCGGCTTTCATGGGGCGGTCGATTGCCGGGATGATCGTCGGGCTGGGTTCAGCAACCGGTGCGGTCACAAAGCTGCTGACTGCGCTGCGTGGTGCCTCCACGGTTTCCGGGTTCGCGGGGGCTTTGACCAGCCTCGGCACGGCAGCCGGTCCGCTTGGCATGATCCTCGGCGGTGTTCTGGCCGGGGGGCTGATCTATTTCAGCGGGCGCGCGCGGGAGACCGAGAAGAAGACGGCCGAGCTGCGGGCCGAAATGGAGAAGCTCGGGCTTTATGCCCCGAAGCTGGTTGAAGCCAATGATCAGGCTGGGAAAAGCCTTGATGATCTGGTCGGAGAAGATCGGATCGAGAAGATCCGCAAGATGCGGGAGGAATTGGAGAGGCTGCGCGGCAGTGCGTTCTTCAATGCAGGCGACAACTTTGCCAAGATCGCCAACGAGGCAAGCGATGCGATGGTATATTCAGGCAGCACAGGCAAAGACGATGTGCTGCTGAAAATACACCAGCTCGCAGCGGATTTGAAAGCCGGAAGCGTTGAAGCGGAACAGCTAGCTACCCGCCTCGATGATATCCGGAAGATCGATATGGACGAGCCGGCTCGAAAGCTTTTCAACCGCCTTATCGAAGTGTCTGCCCTGGGCGATGGCCTCAATACAGCGTTGAGTGTTGAGGGCGCCACAGGCGAAATCGACGCGGCCAATGCAGCTTTGCAGGCGATGAAGGATGAGCTGTCGAACATCAAGGATATGCCTGGCGTCGACAAGAATGTTGTCGATGGTCTTCTGAAGATCATCGATGCGGCCATAGAAACCGGGGAGGTTTCTGAAGACACCTTCGACAAACTGGAGGAGATCGCGGAGGCGCATACCGATGTAGCGGGATACATTGACCGTCTGATGCCCCTTTTCGCCAGGCTGAATGCGCTGATTGCCAAGTCGGAAGAGGCGCGCGCCAAGCTTGCTGCTGTTGCTGGAGCTGGCGGCAGCAATGAAGGCCGTCACGCATCTGACCGCGCGGAACGCGAGGCGGCTGCAAAGCGTAAAGCATATATCGCGGAGCAAGACCGTCAGAACAATCTCACCCGTGAGCAGATAGCCCTTGAAAAAGAGGCGGCTCAGGTGAGGAAGGAGATGATTGAGGCTGGCATTCCAAACCCCGATCAGGACACGGTCGACCAAATTGCCGCCGGTCGCCTCGCTGCGGATGAGGCTCGCCGTGAGGCCGGCAAAAAAGGCAAGGGCGGCGGCAAGGGCAAGAACGACAAGGACGACAAGAAGCTCGAAGGCCTGATCGAGGATCTGAAGACCGAACGCGAGATCTTGGACGAATGGTACAAAGAGAACCTGAAGCTTCTCGAAGAGGCCAGCGAGAAAGAGCTTGAAATCCTTGGGGGCCGGGATGCTGCGAAAGAGCGCCTCGAGGAAGAACATCAGGAACGGATGAAGCGGATCAAGGATGCCGCGAACCAGTTCAACCTCCAGCAGGCCCTCGGCGCCGGTGCCGATGTGCTTGGTGCGATGGGGGCGTTCAACAAGAAGGCCCTCAAAATGTCCCAGTCATTCGCTGCGGCTGAGGCTCTCGTCAGCGCCCATCAGGGGGCCGCCGAAGAGCTCAAGAAAGGCGTGCTGGGTTTCAAAACAGGCGCCTTGGTTCTCGCGAAAGGCTTTGCGTTCGCGGCAGCTATTCGGGGCGTGAACGAGGGTGGCGGCGGAGGTGGTGGCGCTGGCGGTGGTTCAAGCACTCCAGCCGCCGCAGTGCCCCTACCAACTCAACGCCTCGACTGGGTATGGCACGGGCCCGAGGCGGCCATGCCCGGAATGCAGGCCTTTGCCGACTACATCAACGATATGGGCCGGCGCGGATATCGCATCGAAGCCAATGTGATTGCACCTCCGACATGATCTATATGACCGACGAATATCAGGCGCAGGCGACTCTGTTCGATTGGCCTCTGACGCATTCCCGGATCCTTTGGGATAATGTGCTGGCGGCTGCGGCCTTCACCGCAGGATCGGTGCGCGAAGGGTTTGAGGCTGTTCGCGCCCGCTCGTCTGACACAGTGTCGTGGTGGTGGCCGAGTGCCGCAGCCACGCTCACGGCGGTCATGCCGGCGGCGCGCGAGGTCAACTGCATCTCGCTCGCGGCTCATAGCCTCGGAACCACCGGTGCAAGCCTGACCGCATCTGCGCGGGTCGGCGGGGTCTGGCGCGTGGTTCATCCCGCAATCACCCCGAGAGATGATGAGCCGATCATGCTGGCCTTTGAAACGGTCGAGGCAGACGCGATCCGCGTGGCGGTGAGCGGCCCGGCCATGATCGGAGTGATCTATGCCGGGAAACTGATGGTCATGCCGCATCAGCCTTCGGTCGATGTACAGGCGATCCCTTTCACCCGTGCCACGAGCTACGAGACCAATCGCAGCGTGACCGGGCAATTTATGGGGCGTTCGGTCGAAAGCACGTCCCGTCCGGTGACGATCACATGGTCTTTCCTGCGCCGGCCTTGGGTCGCGGAAGTCTTTGACAAGTTCATTCTCTCGGCCCGAGAGGCCCCGTTTTTCATGGCAACCCGGCCAGGCAGGCACCCTGACGACATAGGATACATCCTGACGGACGCGGATGTGATCCCGGCTCCGATGGGGGTGCAGAATTTTATGACAGTCACCCTGACGGGTGAAGCACATGCGGGGCCGCAGGGATGAGCATGACCCGCCGGCCAGTCCAGTATGTCGGCCTGCACCAGAAGCGGTGTAGCCTGCGCTACGGCGTCTCACCCTGCCGGGCATCCGGCGGCCCGCTCTGCTTTCAGACATGGGGCAGCTGCGGCGATCAGGATCATATCAACACGCTCGGCTCCATCCGGTGGATGTTCTGCAAGCCCGGCGCTGCCATCATGCCGCTTTACGAGCGGGACGGCGAGCATATCCAGACCAACGCCCTGCCGCTGCTGGAAAGTGTCTCCACCGCGTCCAGCGAGATCAACGTCGGCGCGCAGCGGTCAGGCGTCTCGCCTCTGGGTGTGGGTTCTGGTGGCAGCATCACCCTCGCAGATCGGCCCTTTGACGACCACGTGGGGGATTTCTACCGCGATCTGCGCTCCAATCGCCGGGATGCGCCGTTCTGGTCGCTCTGGCGCGCGCGCAATGCTTTTTACAATGGCGCGCTGATCTCGGTCTGGGATGGCTATCACGGCCAGACCCTCGCCCAGATGCAACGCCGCGATTACATCGTGGAGAGCATTTCCGGCCCGTCAAATGGCAAGGTAACGATCAGGATCGCGGATCCGCTGAGACTGGCCGAGGCGAAGGAGTCGAAGTTTCCGCCCGAGATCAGCGCGCAGCTGGTCAATGACATGGATCTGGTCACCACGACCCTCCGCGTCTCGGCCCATGCCGCCGATCTGGACAAGGCCTGCGGCAATACCGGGGCGCGGAAGTTTATCCGGATCGGGTCGGAGATCATTCAGTATTCAGGCCACACGCTGGACGGCGATGGCTACCGGACGCTTTACGGCGTGGTGCGCGGCGTGCTGACCAGCGCGGCAGAAGAGCATCGGGTCGAGGATGCAATCTCGCGGGTGGGGCGGTACGAAAACCTGCAACACTGGGGCATCGCGGCTGATCTGATCGACAATCATACGCCGATCCCGGCGGGCTATCGCAGTGACGATCAGTGGCAGGAAGAAGGCCACAACTACATGACCACCCAGAAGGGGGCACGCACCTGCACGCCGCCGAGGGGAGTCGGCGAAATCCTTGGCGAGCTGTGCCAGCAAGGCGGATTCTCGCTGTGGTGGGACGAACGGCAGCAGAAGATCCCGCTGCTGGCCAACCGGCCGCCCGACAGGACGCCGGTCAAGATCAGCGACAACGCCTCCATCGTGGAGGGCTCAGCGTCCGTCACGGATGATGCGGCGGCGCAGATTTCTCGGGTCGCGATCTATTTCGACAGCCGCAGCCCGTTCAATCAGGGCAAGCCAGAGAACTACCGGCTGCTGCGACTGAACATCGACGGCTATGTCGAGAGCGAGGCCGCAACTGGCGCAGCCCGGACGCTGACGGTGTTCGCAGATTGGGTGACGCGGGAGACGGATGCTCTGCGCCTCGCAGCCCGGCTCCTGCTGCGCTACCGCCTGATCCCGCAATACCTGACGCTGGACCTGGATTCCCATGATGGCGGCCAGCGCCGGGCAGTCAACAACGGTGACGTGTTCGATGTCACCACTGGCGCGATGGTGACGACCGAGGGCCAGCCGATTTCAACGCGCTGGCAGGCGATTGCCGTGGATGACACGAAACCGGGTCACAGGCTCCGGCTCAAGCTGCAATCCTATCGGTTCGTTGGACTCTTCGCCCGGATCATGGCTGCCGGAACGCCGGACTATGACGCCGCTACCGAGGCGCAGCGCGCGAATGGCTGCTGGCTGGCGCTGGAAAGCACGGGCCGGATGCCGAATGGCGATGAGCCTTATCTGCTTCAATAGGTGACAAATGGCTGACTGGACAAATCCCCCATGGGCGCAGCTTGTGGCCGGGAAAGCATGGACTGACGAAAAGGCAGCAGCTGCCTTTGAAAACCCCCTCGCCATGTTCGAAGGCGCCCCGGGTGCGCCGGGCCTTGAGTTCCGTGCGCTGGCCGTTGTTGCGGCAGGCGACGTGGCCAAAGTTCACCGCCTTGCGCCTGTGTCTAATCTGGAACTGGTATTGTCCGTCACCCTCTTGAATTCCGGAACACTACGGGGGCGGGCCACCTTCTGGACGGGGGCCAATTTTGAAACTGCTCGCGCGCGATTTGTGCGGGTGCGAGGCGGGGTCAGCACCATTGTCGCCGAACTGGGCGGGATCACCAACGCCGGGATTACCCTGTCGGCAGACATTCCGTTTCAGCCGCTGGACCAGGTTGAAATACGTGCAGTTAGAGTGGGAACCGCCGTCAATCCTATTGATACCTCAAACGCGACCTTTTCCACCTCTGGCGGCGATTTGTGGGTGCTGGACAAAATCGCAGCGGCGGATCTGGTGAACATGACGCGGGGATCGTGAGAGAGATGCCTTTGAAATATCTATGGATGAACCCGGAACAGACCCTCGGCAACATCTCCGAGGGCAATCATGTGACCGTGGTCGAGGCTGGCCATCCCCGATGGGCCGAATTCGTCGGGTCTGATCCTGCTCAGTATGTGGCGGCAGACGCCTGGGCTGATCTTCGCGCCGAGCGTGACCGGCTGCTGCGGATGTCTGACCTCGATCCTCGCAATCTCGCGGACTTCCCCCAGGCGCCAGCCGCGCGCGATGCATGGCTGGCATACCGGCAGGCCCTGCGTGACCTGCCTGACGTGACGACCGACCCACTGGCCCCCGTCTGGCCCGAGGCCCCGCAGGGCTGACCCTTTCGCACAATCCGACCTGACACACCCCGCCGCGCGCGGGCTTTTTTACGTGGATATGCCATGGCTTTGACCACCAGCACGATTACCGGACGGGTTCCGCTCCCTGATGATGCAGCCCCGAAAGCGGCAAGGATCATCTTTACCCTTATCGGTTTCGATACCGAGGGGAGCGATACGATCCCGCCCGGCTCTCAGACCAGCTATACGCTACTGCCGGATGGCTCGCTCCCTGCCGGCGCCAGGCTCTGGCGCAACACATCCGGATCGCGCGGCACGGTCTATCTGGTCGAGGTGGAATGGGCGCAGCCGGATCGTGGGGTGGGGTCCATCCGCATGCGCCAGAGCTTTGGTCAAATCCAGGTGGGCAGTGCCTCCAGTTACACACTGCCGGCACTGCTCGCCAATCCGGCTGGCCTGTCTCCCGGCTGGTATGAGACCGTGCCTCGCGTGATCTGGGAGGCGGTCGTTGCCGGGGGCGGATATCGCGGCCTCTGGTCGCCGGCCAGTGTGTTCCCCGGCGGCGCGGGCGTTACAGCCGGTATGGTTTGGCTGGTCACCGCCTCCGGATCGCGGGGCGGCCAGACCTTCCAGGTCGGCGACCGACTGGTGGCGCTGGTCAACTCCCCCTCCACAACCGTCCATGCCGGCAACTGGCTGCGGGTATCCAGCGGCACCCCACAGCGCAACAGCAATGCCAATGGAGAGTATGTGCGCTTTGCTGACGGGACGCAGATCTGCACCAGATATATGACCCTGCCATTCGCGGCTGCGAGCTATCTCGGCGCCGCATGGACATTCCCGGCATCGTTCCTGTCCGGCAGCGTGCCGTCTGTCACCGGCTCATTCGATGCGTCTGCATGGTCGGGGATGCCGGCGGGGCTGGTCCGTGGTGATGGACAGGTGGCGATTGGCAATGTGACCAATATCCAGGCTGTGCCGCAATGGTGGACCCGATCCGGCGCCCCGTCGCTGGTCTCTGGAAATTCGGTCGGGATCTATCTGACAGCAACCGGCCGCTGGCTCTGAGGGGGGCACATGATTATCAATCTTTCGCCGATCCGGGCCGACTGGCCCCCGCTCAGCCTGTCCGTCTCCGGCACCGTCCTGACCATCAACGACGATCCGGTGGATCTGGCCGGCTATGATCATGACGCCGCGTCACATGATCTGATCGCCACAGCGCCGGATCTGGTCGAGGGAGAGTGGTGTGTCACTGTGCTCTTTCTGATTGGCCCGGAGGCATCAGAGGAAGCGCGCTTCCCGGATCGGATCAGGACAGGCGATGGGCCCATTGACCTGCCGACCTGACGCACACCGCCACTGTCGCGCCCTTTCCTATGGAGAAATCTCATGCTCGCCCCCTTCGTATTCTCGGCTGTCGGGCGCACTCCGGTCGAGGCAGTTACCTGGCCCGAGTCATGAGAGGCTGGTGGCTCGCGCCAGCTGCTCTGGCCAGGGGCGGGCTATGGGCGGCCCTGATCGCCGCAATCCTCTGACGCGCAGGAGGCAATGGTCTCGCTGAAAAGATAAGCGGCGGGAGGGGCTGGGTGCCACTCCCGCCTTTTCGCAGCACCCCGGCCGGTCAGGGCGAGCCGGGGCGGCGCGGCAGGACAATGAGTCGACTGCCGACAGGCTCAGTATGAGCCATCCGATCCTTCCCGGATATTCGTGAAATCCCGTAGCGCAGAGGGTGCAGTGACCGGCGGCGGCTCAGTTTGGGGGGCTTCACAGGACCGCCGGTCTGCCGCGTCCCAGGCCCGGATGGCGTGACCTATTCCAGATACAATCCTCTGGTGAATCTCAGAACGAAAAAGCTCCCCGCTGTGTGCGGGGAGCAGTAGGGCTGATCTCCGCTTCATTGCCAGAGAGACCACTTCCAATGTGGCGGGAAGCCTCAGCCACATCAACCGTTATTCCTATGCCTGGAGGCGCCTTTGACTGATCCTCAACCCACTGGCCTGATCGGCTGGATGCAGGCCTTTTTGGGCGGTGGCGCGACCACGCTTGTCGTGGCAACGCTAGGCCGGCTTGTCTGGCACGGGCAGGAGGCCACGGCAGGTCGTCGCCCATGGATAGGGCCACATCTGTTCCTTGAGCTACCGATTGCTGTCACCATGGCCGTGGTGGCAGAGGCAGGAGCAATGGCCGCTGGCCTCCCGCAGCCCGTCACAACCGGCGTGGTCGCTGTGGTGGCATATCTCGGCCCGCGCGGCCTTCGTGATGTGGTGGACCGTTGGCTACGACGGGGGAAGGCTTAATCAGCGGGATCGGGGAGTAACCCGAAAGGTTACAACAGAGGCAGCAGGCGCCGGGCGAACTATGGGTCGTGGCACGCAATTGCTTCTCCGCTCCGTCACGGCTCTCTTTCGGATGAAACCTAATTTTTCATTGAAAGGGGAGCCAGAATTTCTGGCTTCACGCAGCGCATACTTGTCGAGTTCGATTTGTCTCTGGAAGTCTGGCCGGTCTTCGGGTGAGGGAGGTGCCGTCGTCGTGATGAAGACAGCGAAAGTGCCTTGTCCTATGATTGCGTAGGCAACGACAATGCCCAGAATGTCAAAACCAAGGCCATAGGCGATTGCCGCTCCAAAAGCACCAGTCAGAGTCGCGGCGGCGAGTGAAATGATAAGCATGGTATCCTCCTCTTAGGTTTTGCTTAAGACTCGGTAACCAACTATGGATGTTAGTATCGCTTACTCATTGTGTTCAGACTGTGGCGGACAGCCGATTATTTCATCCGGCTTGCGAACAGATTAAAAAACTCGCATTGCGAACGAAAAAGCTGTGGCTGCCACAACGAGAGATGCGGCGCAGCACACGGCGTAAAAGCGAACGATGTTCATTTTTCCGCCCTGGGTCAGCGTACAACGGGTTAACGCCTCAATGGAAGAAATGTTCCAGACGAGCGGACGGCACCCAATGCCTGTCACGTGACGTCACGCTCGGGCTGATCGCGGTCCTGTCCTATCTGGGGCCGCGTGGTGCCGGGGCGATCGTGAAACAATGGGCCGGCCAAAAAATTGGTCACTTGATATCAGGCAGACACCAAGTGACCCTCTGACACATATTGCTCGGCAGACAGTTTTGGGCTCGTCTATTTGCAATGTCATCGAATTTTAGCGGTAAGAAACCTCGGCTTCAAACCGACGAACTTCTCCTTTGATATGGTCAGGCATAAAGGTTTCATGTGACCAAGGAGAAATGATGGATCCTTCATTTGATGCACTTGTCGTGTCACCGTTGCCGTACGTGTAGACCTTGTTGCGAACAGATGCATCAATACGGTCATTCGATTTGTTGGTGATTTTCCATTGTATTTCAGTATCGCCGCTATTGTTGTAGCGATAGCGATAATGCAAGTGCACCGCGCTCAGGTTTCCGTCTGCCAATGACCAGCCGCTCCAGTCGCCCGCAAAGGCCCAAACAGGGGTCATCGCCATGGTAGCCGCTGCCATTAGAGTAGTAACTATCTTCATATAAGCCTCCATCGAAAGATAGTTCGATCTAGCTGGCATTCACTTATCGGAAATCACCCATTTGGGTGATGGCTTCTCAAGCCTTGCCAAAACGCCGGGCTTTTTCACATTCATCATGAAGATCAACATGATCCAGTTCCTGGCCGGGCTTCTGGCCCGGATCGGTGCGCTTTTCCGTGCGCGCCCGAAGTCTTCCGGCACCAGCCTCGCTGCCGTGCTGGCGGCCGCCGCAGTGTTCGTCGCACCTTGGGAGGGCGAGCGGGCAGAGGCCTATCTCGTCCGGCGTGGGGCCCGCGCGACGGTAGAAAGGTGGGAAAGATGGAGGTGGTGACCCCCGGCATTTCTTGTGCCGAGCGCCTTGTCTACTTCACGGTGACCGTGACGCAGCCGGCCAACGTCCCCTTCTCCCCTTCGGCAGTATTCTTTGTGCAGAACTTATCCTTGCCTTTGAAACCTGCTGCCGGTGTGTAGATGATGCCCTGCTTCGACAGGGAGATCGTGCCGGACTTCGGGGCGCGGGTAAGTTTGACTTCCGTCGCCGGGACGCGCCTGTTTTCCTGTTCGTAGATAAAGCCGGGATAACTGATCAGGCAGTTCTTATCTGATGCGGACATCTGGAACGCGCCGTTTCCCTTGCCCTTGCCCCAGCCCCGTCCGTTGCTGCCGGTGCACTCTGCGAATGCTGCCGAGGCACTCATTGCGGCGATTGTGGCGATCATCGTGAATACTGTTCTGCGGATCATTTCCAAATCCTCTTGAGAAGTATCGATCGGTGCGGTCCGGCCAAAAAGGGCCGCCGATCTCAGCCTGCCAGAAATCCGACTTCCGGCAAGACGATTCGAAAACTCACCATCATGGAGAACGTCATGAGCAAGATCGCTCGGGTTTTCGGGCGTAAAGCCCGGTCGCAAGGGGCGGCAGGAAGCACCGATCAGGGTGGTTGAGATTGCTCAGGTAACTCCGTTCAGCCAACTGCGCGCGTTCCAGAGCTGGATCAGCCGGATCATGGCGCAGTTGGAGAAGCTCCAGCCGAGGCCGTAAGTGGCTCACCCCCTGCCTGAGCCGCCAGAGGGTGAGCCGAGACAACCTTTAGGGCTAAAAAAGGCTGTCTCACGAAACCAATAATAGTCAGACTGTGGCGAGATTTAGGCGATTGCATCCGGATCCCGTGACTTTTCACATTCAGGCCACAATCCGCCTTATGGCCGCCTCTACATGGGCCTGTCGCGCGAGGTCACGGTCGGGCTGATCGCGGTCCTGTCCTATCTCGGCCCGCGTGGTGCTGGGGCTATGGTGGAGCGGTGGGCCAGCCGGAAGGGGTGAGCCAGGCGGGCAGGGAGATCATTCCTGGACGGCAGGCGGCTTGACCCCGTCTCCCATCATCCGGCCGATCTCACGCTCGATGATGTCCAGCGCCGACAGATCCCCGGCGCGTGCGGCTTGCACTGCCTCCTCGATCCTCGCCCATCCTGGGTGGTCGTCTGCGATCAGCCGGCCTGACATGTGCGCCACCATCAGCGCGTGAGCATAAACCGTCCGGTAATCCGGATGGCGGATCGTCCGGTCCCTCATGTCTCTCAGCCGCTTGTGGAAGGGTATCGCGAACATGCCCCGCATATGGGGCGCATTCCGGAAATTTCAATCCGACCCGCTCGCCCGCAGCGCCGGGCTTTTCGCATCATGGAGAACGACATGAGCAAAATCGCTCTGGTGATCGGGCATAACGCCCGGTCGCAGGGGGCTGTCCGCGTGACGGACAAGCGCACCGAATATGACATCAACAGCGACCTCGCGGTGGCGATCCGGGATCTGGACCCGGCGCGCTATGTGATCGTGCGCCGAACGCACGGCACCGGCGAGATCAGCCGCGCCTATGCAGAGGTTGACCGGCTGGGTGCCGCGGCCTCGGTCGAGCTGCATTTCAACAGCGCCGAAGCCGCCAGCGCCACCGGCACCGAAACCCTGACCAGCGGCACCACGAACAGCGCCCGCCTCGCGCGCGGTGTCCAAGCCGGCATGGTCCGCGCTCTCGGGCTGCGCGATCGCGGCGTGAAGGTCATCGCGAAGAACGGACGGGGCGGGGCCTCGCTCTGGACCGGCAAGCCGCCTGCCATCCTGATCGAGCCGTATTTCGGCAGCAACGCGGGCGACTGCGCCGCTGCTGATCGCAACTTCACGGCGCTTGCCCACGCCATCCATGAGGCCTGCACGGCCTATCTCAAAGGAGCCTGACCCATGAACAACGTCATTGTCCGGATGGTGATCTACATCCTGTCGCCCCTCATCGCTACAGCGGTGGGGCTGATTTCTGGTTGGGGCGTCAGCTATAACGCGACCAGTCATGTCCTGTCGCTGGATCTGCCGGCGCTGATCGGGGCCGTCGCAGGCGCCGTGGGGCTGTCTGGTACTGTGTTCGCCCGGTGGGGCGTCAAGTAAGAACAGGCGGGAGTGTGCCGGAACCGTGGATCGGAGCCGGCACGTTCCCGCGAGGACTCAGTTTCGCCATGGTTTCGCCGCGGCGCTGACTCAGGCCACCCCCAGCTCGGAGAAATGATCAATCGACGTGTAAACCTGTTCCTTGCCGAAATCGCCTCAATCCAGAGAAGGGCCCGGAGAATGAGAATTCAGGGGATCATCCTGCTTCTGTCAGCTGCCGTTCTTGCGGGCGTCATTATTGCGACCAACTGGAGCAGCTGACGGCTGCCCCGGTATCTGGCATTGCACCGAACATAGGGGTATAATCTGATTATGCCTCCAGAGTGCCAGTCACCAGTTACCCAAGCTGAGACACAGCCCTTATCAATCCGGGTTGCCTACACCGCTGGTGAAAACCGCTTTCTGATGGGTGGCCCAAGGTGGGCGCGATGGTACCACATCAGTTCCGCCCGTGTTGTGCATGGGCTGTTCCGGCGGCTGAACAATGAGTTTCCCGAAGCAGGCTATGGAGAGATGCTTCACGAGATTGAGCGCATTGTGCTTTTGAAGCAGGTCACTGAACGTCCTGAATGAAGAAGCCCGCCGGGGAGGCGGGAATGCGCCAGCGCCAGAGAATATCATTCTACATCCAGTCAGGCGCGCTATCCGGCCCCCGGCGCTGATCCGCTCCCTGCCGGACAGACCTTGCACACCTGATCGGTGCTTATGCGAGGGTGCCCTCGTGGCGGTTACCCAAGTGCCCGCCGAGCGGCCTGGGCGTATTATCGACTCCAGTTGCAGCCTGGGCCGCTCACCCCGCGTGATAGAAACCCATGTTGCGCCCGCTGTAGTAATCCAGCGGGCCGCAGCCTGAGAGGACGATCAGTGCGGCCAGGAGCAACGGCATGCGCATCATCGCCGCTCCAGTGCCATCGCTACTAGGAGCGCCAGCCTCGCTGTGGCGGGGTCAGCATCTGCCTCGGCCGCTGCTTCACGGAAGCCCTTGGCGAGATCCGCCCGGCCCTCGGCAGTGGGCGCGATACCCTCTGCCATGCCCATGATGATAGACACGGCAGCCCGGCGAGTGTCCGCAGCCTCTCGCTCAAGTTCGATTATGCGAAGCTCTTTGTCCATGGTGCCAGCCTGACGAGAGGACCAGATTCGGGCAAGTGTAATGGAAAGGGCCCCGCCGAAGCGAGGCCCGCAAGTCAGTGGCAGTGAACCCTGCCACCTTGGCTGTTGTCTGCGTGGCAGCACTTTCCAGGGGGAGAACTCTTGCGACAGCCGCCACCGTGGGCATTGGCGCTAGTTGCGAGACAAGCCAAGATCAACGCCACAATGGAAATGTAACCAGTTGCTTTCATAGTATTATACCCGCTTTAAGTTATGCTGCGCACTTCTTCGCAAGCTTTTCAGCTTCAATTTTCTGGATGTGACCTTTGGTCAATGAAATGGCTGCCTCTTTGTCATTCCCAGACATGCTGGAGACGGGCAGCCCAAGGAGAAATACCCCCCACGCGTCTCCACTTGCCGCGCTCTGCTGGGCAGCACTCAGGTTTTCAAGATTCTGCTTCTGCGTCAGCAGGTGCTTATTGAGTGAGGCGCATGACTGACCGCCATACGGGTTCGGTCCTATATCAGCCGCCGCGATTTGATCTGGCTTCTTCGCACAACCCGCAGCAATGCAAGACGCCGCCAATACAAAAAAAATAGAGCGCAATTTGATCTCCAACTGAATATGCGCCATCTGCATCACATACCCGTGAGATTCGTCAAAGTTGTATTTTCACTTCACCTATTCGCCAGCGGAGGTGCAGGGTTTCCGACAAGCCATCGTCCACGCTCACTTTAGAGCCGCCCCGGGATGCCGCGGGCGGCTCTTTTCGTTTCTTGGTTCGCTCACGCAGGAAGCCTTGGTAGATTGGCCCTTAAAGACAGTATCTCGCCAGACCCTGATCGCCGGTCACAATCTTTGCGGCCAAGGCGACCTGAAAGACCTCAACGCCGCGTTCGCCTTCGTGAACCTTAAACAACCTCGAAGTAACCTCCATGTAGGTTCCCTCTCCGGTCCCGTACGCAAAGTACAACGTGTCTCCCACGTTGGGGATTACGTCACTATCGAAGTCATGAAGCCCACCGTGATCGAAGTCGTCGGCGTCAAATACCCTGATCCGCATCTGCAATGCACTTTCTGTAGTTAAGGCAACAACACTACGGGTAGTCCGAGCCTTAAGCAAAGAGCAAGGGTCCCGCGAGGGGGTTTTACTTGATCTGAGGGCAATCTGGGGGCATGGTGTCCGTGGGCGTGAGAACCCGGACCGTGATAGCCGCTACACCTTTGGCGAGGTGCCTTCCCTTGGCGGGGAAGAGCGGCAAAGTATTCGAACGCTTGGCGGCGTTCGCTCTGGCTATATTGGCCGGGGTTGAACGTGCTGTCCAGAGGGAAACCTTAAAAGCGTTCAGCTTGTCTCACGGCAAGTTCTCACCCCCCGGCTGCCAGTCTGTCACTGGCGTGGGCCGTGAGAAGCCCGAACCGTGAGAAGAACCATGACCAAGCACGATACGGGGCAGTTCCATCTGCCGCCCGTTCGCCGTGACCAGTTGCACGACGACATTGCCCTTGCGCTGGACGCGATCACCGCGCCGCAGCCGGGCTCCCGCGAGATCGCCGAGGCCGCCAGCTATCTCCGCCACGCCCTGCGCCTGATCAAAACGGGGGTGTCGGCATGATAACCGAGGGTGACAAAGCATCGCTCCGCATGGAGCGCGTGACTGTGCGCGAGATCGCCCGCCAGGTGGCAAAAGAGGCCGGGGTGAAGCCCGCGGTGATCTTCGGGCCCAGCCGTAAGCAGAAGGACTTCAGGCTGCGCGCCCTGGTCTGCTACATCGCCCGCCGCCACGGCATGAGCTATCCCAGGATCGGCATGGCTCTTGGCCGGGATCACAGCACCATCCGAAGCGCGGTAGTCAATGAGCAGCGCAGGAGGGGGGAGGTATGAAGCGGCGCGACATTCTCTCGCTCGCGCCTGCCGTGGTGCTGGGCTGCACGATCCCGGCTGGCGCTTGCACCCTGCCCCTGTCCGAGACGCCGATCATGGCCCTGTATCGCAGGTACGTAGAAATCAACGATGCCGCTCGGACATATGTTCACGACGAGACTTCCGGCGAGAGCGAAGACGACGCAGTCGAGCGACTGTTCTTCCGGGAGCGGGATAAGGTTGAGGATGCTATAATGGCGATCCCGCCCACCACCGCACAGGACATGGCGGCGAAGACGCTGGTCGCGCACTGCCATGGCGACTTCACTTGTCTGAACTACGATACGTCGCCGTTCTGGGCCGAGGCCCGCGCGCTGGTGGGGGTCTCGGAGTGAGCAAAATCCTCGACGCTCTCGATGAACTGACCCGCGCGCGCGATCTGGTCCAGCTTCTGGAAATGACCACCCGCTACAACCCCGGCGGCGACCGGAGAGCCTTGGCCTCGGGGTGTGAGGCAGCGTTGATCCGGCTGAATGCCGGGATCGACATGCTTCACGGCGCCAAAAATGCGGAGGCCGGCCCATGACCTATTCCGACAAGGTCCGGGCCGAGGTCGCCGCCCGCTATGGCGTACCGGTGCGCTGCCCTGTCCAGATCATCCCGCCCGGGGTGGTCGCCATGAAGGCAGACAGCGAGGCAACTCATTCCAAAATGGAATTGGTTCGCGAGAAGACCCCTAGGCGCCCGCCCATATCCCGGGGGCGGCGGCAGGCAGTCCAGCTGCGGGACGGTGGCCGGCGCTTCCAAGAGACAGCGCACCGTTTCAGCCGAAGCCTGAGCGATATCCGAACGCTCAAAGGGTAAAATAGTGCCCAGCCCCCGGCTTCGGTCGGGGGCGAATCTGCCCGAAACACCCCTCCACAACCCAAAAATGCCATTGCAACCAGTCGCATTTTCGATGGTGGGATTTATGTGGGGTAAGATATGAAATCTTGCAAAAAATTCAATGATTTCAATGGTGGATGGCGGACAGTGAGGGATTCGAACCCTCGAGACGGTTCCCCGCCTACACACTTTCCAGGCGTGCGCCTTCGACCACTCGGCCAACTGTCCATCACGGGGTGTCTATACGCAGGTGCTCACCGGCTTCAAGCCCTGTTTACATTCCGGCAGTCATCGCCATGCAGAAAGTTCAACACGGGTGAGTAGTCTTTCCAGGTCCGGGTATAGGCAGGACTGCTCCGGCGCCCTGATAAACTATATCGCATTCAGCACTTGGTCTGAAACTGCCGGGCGGAAACGCCGGCTGGCCTCTTCGCCCCACGGAGCGATTCTGCAGGGGTCAAAGCCCTGCGGCCTGGGTCAGATTGACTCTGAACCTGTCGCGCCGGCGCTGGTAGCGGCGGGTCATTTCGGCGCTGGCATGGCCGAGCTGCTTTTGCACATGGCGCTCATCGACTTCGGCAGAAGAGGCGAGGCCGGCGCGCAGGCTATGGCCGGAAAAGAGGGCGGGTCGCTCGGCCTCGGGCCGGTCGCCGCGCAATCCTGCGGCCTGGGCCGCCCGTTTGACAAGGCGGGCGATCTCGCGGTCATTCAGCCGCAGCGGCCCCGGTTCCTTGCCCTGGCCCGTGATACGGCGGAAAAGCGGTCCCCGCGAAATCCGCGCAAGGCGCAGCCACAGTTCCAGCGCCTCGACCGGGCAGGTGAGGGGCGAAGAGCCGCGCCCGATCTCGACCTCGCGCCATCCGGTCTTGCCGCGCAGCCTGAGGAGGAGACCACCTGGCAGAACCTCGACCCAGCCACGCCCGTCGCTGGTCTGGTCACGGCCCATATCGAGCCCGGTGATTTCAGACCGCCTGAGGCCACCGGCAAAACCGATCAGCAGCATGGCGCGGTCGCGCAGCCCGCGAAGCGTGGCCCGATTGCAGGTTTCCAGCATGGCGAGCAGATCCTCGGGCAGGATCGCTTCTTTCTGGCGCGGTGGTTCGGCATGGCTGTTGCGGATGCCGGCGAGAACGGTGGCGATATGGCGGTCGCGCCGGTCAAGCATCAGCCCGCGCTGCGTATAGGCCCAGACCAGCGCCGACAGCCGCCGCTCGATGGTCGAAACCGCGTTTTTCCGGCCGCCGACAGATTTCGTCCCGCTGGCGCAGGCGGTGATGTAAAGACCAACCATCTGCGGATCGGGCGCGATCGGATCCAGGCCCTCGCGCCGGCACCAATCGGCAAAATGCTTCCAGTCCGCGGCATAGGCCTTGCGGGTATTGGCAGAGCTTGCGGCCTCGGCATAGCCGCGCGCGCGCTCTGCCAGATCGCGGAGAGCGAGCGGCTGGTGGTCGCGCAAGGCGGGGGAGGGGGCCTCGTCCGTCACGTGGGGTCCTCAGGGCGCTGGTGCTGTCCGTCTCGCCTGACAGCGGACGGATTTCGGGCTGTTTGCAGGGTTCAGAACGGCTTTACCCTATCTGGGGGCATTCGGGCCGGGAGTTCAAGGCCATTGGCCGGTCGCGCAGGTTGTCAGGGATGCCCCTCGCTGCTTTTGACGCGACGATTTTGACACGATGCGCCTCCTTCGGCGTCAATTGCAGATATACCGGTTATCACCGGGGGCCGACAGGCATTTGCTTTCGGGGAGGGCATATTGTCACCCTTGCGCGAAGGAACGGCTCAGGCACAGGCGGTATTGTCGGCAACTCGCAGAAACGGGCCAGATATGGGGTGATGATGCGCTATGCCATTGTCAGAAACAGGTAATCAGATATCGTGGGGACCGATGGCCAGAGGCAGTCAGGTGGTCTGAGCCCTGGGCTCAGCGTGGTTTTTCAGTGCTGAGATGCAGGCACCTGCAGAGGCATCGCAGGGCCAGGCTGCGGGGAGGTTTCAAACTAAGCCTGTCCGGGGCAAAACGCACTCAGTTTCCATCCGGTGCTACCATGCGACAGGTACGGCGGTTAGTTTTCAGGGAACTGGCGTAAACCGCCGATATATGCGAGGCTGTGGCATGTCGCGTGCCCCGAAACCCTCCTTTATCCCCGTGCAAGGCCCGCCTGCGCTGCCGCGCTGGATCCGGCATGCTGTGAGTCGCGATGATATTGAAGCGGCGATGTTTTCTGCCGGCGCGGCGCTTGCTGCCCTGGATGTGGCAGCGCGCTCGGACGACCCGGTCGGAGGGCTGTGGCGCAAGCGGCTGGCCCTTGAGGCTGCGACGGCGGTTTCGGGGTTTGAGGGACGGCGTGAAGGCGAGACCCAGTTGCGCGATGCTTTCGCCCTTCGGCGTGCGGGGGATGATCCAGGCCCGGCGGGACGGATGCTGCTGGGCTGGCGCGCTCTTGGCGAGGCGCGGGCGCTGCGGTCGGCGGAATGGCCGGTGCGGCTGCCGGGGTTTTTCGATCTGTCGCCTGTTCTGGTCGCGGGGGGCCTGCAAGATGCTGGCGCCAGGTTTATCGGCCGCACACCGCCCTTGCGATTTGCCGCGGCTGCCGCGCGGGAGGTTCTGACGCTTGGGCCGGCCTGTCGCGGCCTCGCGCTCTGGCTGGCAGATGCGCTGCTGGCGCGGGCGCTTGGCTGGGAGCGTCCGGTGCCGCTGCTGGCGACACAGCTGCCGCGTGCGGCGTTTCGGCTTGAGGGGGAGGCCTGGCTTGCCGCCTGTGCCGGGGCCTGGGCGAAGGCAGCGATTGCCGCCTGTGATCTCTGGGCCGAGCTTTTGCGGCGCGGAAATGCACTGCGCTCGGCGACGCTGCGGCGTCCGGGAAAGGATACTGGCCAGATCATCGCTGCGCTTTTGAGCGAGGATGCGCTGATTGCCAGGGCGGGGGCCGAGGCCAGCGACCGCGCGGCGCGGCGGCTGTTTGACCGGCTCATTTCGCTGGGCCTGGTGCGCGAGCTGACCGGGCGGTCAAGCTTCCGGCTGTATGGGCTCTGAGATGGCGGAGCCGCAGGAGACACTGGATACCGAACTGGCGGCTTTGCCCCAGGCGCTGCGCTGGCGGGAATGGATGGCGCGGGTCGAGGCGGTGCTTTTTGCCGCATCCGGGCCGGTGACACGCGAGATGCTTTCGCGGGTGGTCGGGCGGGACTGCTCGCTCGATCTTCTGATCGGGGATCTTGCGACCGAGCTGAGCGATCGCCCCTATGAGATCGCCCGGATTGCCGGTGGCTGGCAGTTCCGGACGCGGTCGCAACATGCGGCGGCGATCCGGGTGGCATGTGGCGGCGAAGAGACCAGCCGCGACATGACCCGCAATGAGGCGCTGGTCCTGACCATCATCGCCTATATGCAGCCGGTGACGCGCGGCGGGATTTCGCGCCTGACCGGGCGCGAGGTCAGCCGCGACCTGATCGCCCGGCTGCATCGCCAGGCGCTGATCGCGCGCGGGCCGCGCAGCCCGGAGCCCGGTGCGCCTTATACCTATGTCACGACGCCGGGCTTTCTGGCGCAATTCGGGCTGGAGACGCTGCGCGATCTGCCCGACCTTGAGGCCCTGGAGGATGCGGGGCTGCTTAAACCCCGCAACGATGTGGCGCTGGATCTGCCGGTCGCCGGTGAAGAGACGGACTGAGCCGCCCGCCTCTCTCGCCTTGGATCAAAGCCATGCAGCGCTTCGCCGATTGCCCGGGCCGGGCCGTTGCTCGCCCTGAGTGAGAACGGGTTCTGTGATCTGATCTTGTTGAGCGGCATTGTTCCTTTCGGTTATGTCTGTCCTTTGCACTTCTGTCGACAGCGCAGTCGATTGCGCCCGATATGTTTCTGTCATTCCCGGCAATGATCCGCGGCTTCCAGAAGAGCCTCGGGCTACGGAAACCTCGGGCAGACAGAAGACTTAAGTCGAAACTTCGGACCGGACCGGGATCCGCATGGCGCGGTCCAGGGGGGTCTTTGGCCCGCGAAGGTCTCGGGCAGGGGCCTTCGCGACCTCCCGTTTCACAGCCTCGCGACGCTGAACGCATCGCTGCAACAATCGCGGTGGGAAGAGGCGGTTTCAGCGCCGGCTTCTGCCGTCTCCCTCATCGGAAGCTTCAGAGGAAACGACAGCGAAGTAAAAATCCTCAGCCGCGATGTGGTTGGGGACATGGGCGATTTGATGCCCAGGATGTGAACAATGGCATTGCCTCAAGCCTGTCGTGGACAAAGGGGAATTTCCTGCAGATGCAGCTTGCCGCTCCGCTCCGCTGCGGGGCGGGATTTCGGGGTCCCTTGCCGGATGGCTTCGGCCGCAAGGTCGCGCTGGTGGTCACGCGGCACCGGGGTCAGGCACTCCGGATCGCATTTCATTGAGAGGGCCTCGAGCCGGTTTCTTCCCCGGCTGATGCGGCCCCTCAGGATCTGGATCACAGTTTCTTAAATCGGGGCGCGTGGCCTCTTGTATTTTTGCATCGACTGGCGCACTCATCATACCAGTCGAGTGTGAGGAGAGAGAAGATGACCAGATTGGCCCTTTTCGGTGCCGGTGGAAAAATGGGGATGCGCCTGACGCGCAACCTGTTGTCCGGCGATTTCGATGTGACCTATGTCGAGGTCTCGGAAGCCGGTCGCCAGCGCGCGAAAGACGCATATGGTGTTGAATGCGTCGGCCCGGACGAGGCAGTCAAAAACGCCGAAATCGTGGTGCTCGCGGTGCCTGATACCGCCATTGGCGCGGTCGCCCGCGATATCGTGCCGAAGCTGAACCCGGGCACGATGGTGGTTTGCCTGGACGCTGCAGCGCCTTTTGCCGATCATCTGCCCGAGCGCGCCGATATCACCTATTTCGTGACCCATCCCTGCCACCCGCCGATTTTCAATGACGAATCCACGCCGGAAGGGCGCAAGGACCATTTCGGCGGCATCGCAGCCCAACAAGGCGTGGTGAATGCGCTGATGCAAGGGCCGGAAGAGCATTATGCGCTTGGCGAGAAAGTCGCGAAAACCATCTACGCGCCGGTTGCCCGCAGCCACCGCGTCACGGTTGAACAGATGGCCTATCTGGAGCCGGGCTTGTCGGAAACCGTCTGCGCTTCGCTGCTCGTTGTGATGCGCGAAGCGATGGATGAGGTCATCAAGACCGGCGTCACCTATGACTGTGCCCGCGACTTCCTGCTTGGCCATATGAACATCCTCGGCGCGGTGATCTTTGACGAGGTTCCGGGACAGTTCTCTGATGCCTGCAACAAGGCAATCGAATTCGGCAAGCCGGTGCTGATGCGCGACGACTGGAAGCGTGTTTTTGATTTCGAGGAGATCAAGGCCTCGATCATCCGCATCACCTGAAAAGGTGAAAGACCACCTGTCGCGCCCCTCCTCCTCCCCCCGGCGCGGCGGGTGCACCTCGTGACCGGGGAGGGGCGAGGAAGACGATGGCCCAGGACCAGATCCGCTTTCACTACCTGATCGAGACGCCGGATGACCCCGAGCGGATGGCGGTGAAAATCGCGACCGATCAGTCGACTGGAACGTTTACCGATCTGCCGGGAGAGACGGCGGGTGTGAAGGCGCGCTGCGCCGCAAGGGTGGTTTCGGTGACGGAACTGGAACCGGCAACAGTGCCGGCCTGGCCGGCAGATGCGCCCGGACCGTTCCGCCGCGCCAATGTGGTGATTGACTTTCCGCTGGAAAGCATCGGCACGGATTTCGCCTCGCTGCAAACCATTGGCATCAATGCGCTTTATGCGACGCGTGGCCTGACAGGCGCGCGGCTTCTGGATATCGAATTGCCCCAGGCCTATGCGTCGCATCCCGGCCCGCAATTCGGGGTCGAAGGGTCTTACCGGCTCTGTGGTCTCGATTTTCCGGCCAGGGCGCCGATCATTGCCTCAATCATCAAGCCCTCCCTCGGACTTTTGCCCGAAGAGGTTGCCGGCATGGTGCGCGAGCTGTGCGAGGCGGGCGTCGATTTCATCAAGGATGATGAAAAGCTGACCTCGCCCGCTTATTCGCCCTTTGACGACCGCGTGGCCGCGATCATGCGGGTGATTGATAATCATGCGCAGAAGACCGGGAAAAAGGTGGTCTATGCCTTTGGTCTGTCTTCGGCTGACCCGGAAGAAATGCTGCGCCGCCATGATGTGGTGGTGAAGCATGGCGGTCAGGCGGCGGTCGTCAATATCAACTCCATCGGCTATGGCGGCATGACGTTTTTGCGTAAGCGCGCGCAGCTGGCGCTGCATGCGCATCGGAATGGCTGGGATCTCATGACACGCCATCCGGGCATTGGCATGGCCTTTCGCCCCTATCAGAAGATCTGGCGGCTTCTCGGTGTTGACCAGTTTCAGATCAACGGCATAGCCGCGAAGTACTGGGAACCGGATGAGAGCTTCCTGCAGTCCTTCGCTGACATGGCCGAGCCGATTTTCTCGCCTTCGGACCGCGCGCTGCCGGTTTGCGGATCGGGGCAATGGGGCGGTCAGGCGACCGCGACATTCCAGGGCACCGGCGGCGCGCTGGATCTGATGTATCTGGGCGGTGGCGGCATCCACGGTCATCCGATGGGAGCTGCGGGCGGTGTGCGCGCCATCCGACAGGCCTGGGACGCGGCGGCGTCAGACATCGCGCTTGAGGCCCATGCGCTGACCCATCCGGAACTGGCGGCCTCGCTCGCGAAGTTCGGGAAGAAATGATGCCGCAGGAATACGCGCTCGATTTCGCCTGGTATGGTGATGATTTCACCGGCGCCGCCGCCACGATGGAGGCGCTGGCCTTTGGCGGCCTGCCGGCGGTGCTGTTTCTGGAACCGCCGACCGCAGAACAGCTCGCCCGCTTTCCCGGGCTGCGGGGGGTGGGCGTCGCCTCGACCTCGCGCACCGAAAACCCTGACTGGATGCGGGCGAACCTGCCCGGGGCCTTCCGGGCGCTGGCGGATCTGGGCGCGCGGGTGATCCATTACAAGGTCTGCTCGACCCTGGATTCCGCACCGCATATCGGCAATATCGGATGCGCGCTTGAGATCGGGCTGGAGCTTTTTGACAATGCTTTCGTGCCGGTGGTGATCGCTGCGCCGCAGATGCGGCGGTATCAGGTTTTCGGGCATTTGTTTGCCGGGGTCGGCGCCGGGGTGCATCGGCTCGACCGGCATCCGGTGATGGCACATCACCCGGTGACGCCGATGGATGAGGCCGATGTCGCGCTGCATCTGTCGTGCCAGACCAATGTGGCGATCGGCTGCCTGACGCTGGAAGATTACGCAAGCGGCGCGGATGCGGCGCTTGCACGGCTGCTGGCCAAAGGCGCGCGGGCGGTGACTTTGGACGAGATGGATGCGGGATCTGAGGCCGAGGCCGGTCGCCTGATCTGGCAGGCATCAGAACATGAACCTTTGTTCGCAATCGGCTCGCAAGGCGTGGAATATGCGGTGATCCGGCATCTGGTGGCCTCGGGCCAGCATGTATTGCCGCAGCCGCCGGCCAGTCGCGGGCGGGCTGAGGGGCCGGTCATGGTGGTCTCGGGATCGGTGTCACCGACCACGGCGGCACAGATCGGCTGGGCGCGCGCGAACGGTTTCACCACTTTCGCGCTGGATGCGGCGGCGATGTGCCGGGGTGAGGATGTGGTGGCACCGTTGCGCGCAGCCGCCCTGGCCGCGCTAACGGCGGGCGAGGATGTGCTGGTCCATACCGCCGAGGGGCCACAGGATCCGGGCGTGGCCGCTCTGGCGCAGGCGCTGGCGGAAACCGGCACTGATCCGGCGGTGTTCAACCAGCAGATTGGCGAGACGCTGGGCGCCTTGCTCGCGTGTCTCACGCGGGAGGCCAGGCTGAAACGGGTGGTGATCTCGGGCGGCGATACATCGGGTCATGCCATGCGGCAGATGGGGATCTTCGCGCTTGAGGCGCTGGCGCCGACCATTCCCGGCGCTTCGCTGTCGCGCGCCCATGCGGCGGGCGATTTCGACGGGCTGGAGATTGCGCTGAAAGGCGGCCAGATGGGCAGCGAGGATTACTTCGGCTGGATCCGCGAGGGGGGCGGCGCGCGCAGCTGACGCGCGCCGGCAAAGGTCAGGCCGGGATGCTCAGCCATGCGCGCGCGGCAGAGGAGCGCTGGATCGTCTCGACCAGGGTCTGGATCCTGAGGCCCGCGCGGAAGTTGAAGGGCTCGGGCGCCTCGCCTGCGATGGCGCGGATATAGCCCTCGACCTCGATGGCTTTCAGATCGTTGAAGCCAAGCTGGTGACCTGGTGCCACGCAGAACCGCCCGTAAGGCGCGTGATCCGGCGCGGCCTCAATCCGGCGGAAACCCCGGCGGCCCGGGGCGTCACCGGTCGCATAGAAATGCAGCTCGCTGAAGCGTTCCTGGCTGAAGGACAGCGCACCTCTGGTGCCGTAAACCTCGAAATCATGCTGCATCTTGCGGCCCGTGGCGATCCAGTTGCCCTCGACCGAGCCCTGCGCGCCATTGGCGAAACGCAGGAAGGCGCGGCCGACATCATCGACCTCGACGCGGCGGGTGCCACCTTTGCCATCGGGGCGGGATGGGATCAGCGTCATGCAGTCACCCATGACATCGGTGATCGGGCCGAGCAGGAATTCGGCTGTCGCCAGGGCATGGCTGCCGATATCGGCAAGCGCGCCGCCCCCCGCCGGGTCATGGCGGAAGGTCCAGGGGCCGTTCGGGTCGGCCATGTAATCCTCGGCATGAAGGCCGCGATAGCCCCGGATCTCGCCCAGCTCGCCGCCGGCGATCATGTCGCGCGCCAGCCGCAGCATCGGGTTGCACAGATAGTTGAAGCCGACCTGGGTTTTCACCCCGGCTTTTTCCGCCGCGAGGGTCATCTCCAGCGCGTCTGTGGCGAGCGGCGCCAGCGGTTTCTCGCAGTAGACGTGTTTCCCGGCAGCAATCGCCGCCAGCGACATTTCCTTATGCAAAGCGTTCGGCGCGGTGATCGAGATCAGGTCGATTTCCGGATTGCTGATCAGGTCGCGCCAGTCGGTTGTCCAATGCGCGAAGCCGAGTTCGCGCGCGGCGCGGGTGGCTGTTTCAACCGTCACATCGGCCACGGTGTGCAGCTCGAGGTCATAGGGCAGTTCGAACACCTTGGGCGCCGAGGTGAAGCCGAAGACATGGGCCTTGCCCATGAAGCCGGTGCCGATCAGGCCGATCCGGAGTTTGGGTTTATCCGTGATTTGATTAACTGGCATTGGCGACATCCCGGTTGACGATGAGTTGCGGGTCGATGCTGCCCGCAAGGAAATTGACCGCGTTCTCGATGGAGGCAACCGCCATTCTCGCCGCGCATTCGGCGGTGAGGCCGGCAATATGCGGCGACAGAACCGCATTGGGCAGGTCAAAGAGCGGAATATGCCGGCCGGGTGGTTCTTCTGCAAAGACATCCAGACCGGCGGCACCAACCTGGCCCGAAACCAGCGCCGCCGTCAGCGCGTCTTCATCGACGACGCCGCCGCGCGCGGTATTGGCGAGAACAACGCCCGGTTTCATCAGGGCGATCTCTTCGGCGCCAATGGTCGGGCGGTCGGCTTTCGGCACATGGACCGAGATGCAATCGGCCCAGGCCAGTGCTTCTGCGAGGTCGGTGACCTCGCCCACCGGGCCCTTCGGCCAGCCACTGCGCGAGAGCCAGGGGTCATAGGCGCGGATCTTCATGTCAAACCCCGCCGCCATTTTCGCCAGCCGCTGGCCGGTGCGGCCATAGCCGATGATCAGGAGGTTCTTGTCGGAAATCTCATGCGCTTCCAGCCGGTTGCGCCAGTTCCATTCGGACGGCTCGCGTACAGCGCGGTCAGCAAGGAGCACGCGTTTCGCGCCTGCGAGCAGCTGCATCATCGCATGTTCCGCGACCGAGACCGAATTGACATCGCCCACGATGGTCAGCGCGATCCCGCGCGCATTCAGCGCCGCAAGATCCACGGAATCGTAGCCGACCCCATGGCGCGAGACCACTTTCAGCCGCTCTGCTTTGGCGATGGTTGCCGCCGAGAGCGGCTGCGTACGGATCACCAGCGCATCCGCCTTATGGATCAGCGCGGCGCAGGAGGGCTCGGATACCTCTTCGACATAGTCGATGGTGAAGCCCTTCGTCTTCAGAACCTCCAGCAGCGCGGTGCCCGAAGGATGCAGCTTTCCGGCGATCAGGAGATGCGGCATCAATAGCCCCCTTTCGCGGCAATGGGGGCGGGGGCGGCACCCGTCAGATCACGCCATTTCGCGACCGAAGCCGAGGCCGCTGCTGCCAGCAGCCGCGAGTCGCCGCCGACTGTGGTGAGATCAAAACCCCAGCCGATCGCACGGGCGGCGTAATCGGCGGTGCCGCAATGCAGGCAGGCACGGATGTTGTTCGCCTTGCAGACCGCGAGGATGTGCCGGATCAGCGCGATCAGCTCCGGCTCTTCGCGATCAAAGCCGATGGGGTGCTTTGTGCCGGTGGTGCCAAGCGTCAGATCGGCGGGGCCGATATAGATGCCATCGAGGCCGGTTGTGGCGGCGATGGATTCAATATTGTCGACGCCGCCTTGCGTCTCGATCATCGCGAGCGCGAGGACCTGGTCATTCGCGGCCGCCCCATAGCCACCATAGGCCACCGCCGCGCGGGTCGGGCCATAGCTGCGCTGCCCCTGCGGCGGGTAGCGCGTGTAGCTGACGAATTCGGCGGCCTCGGCGGCGGAATTCACCATCGGGCAAATAATGCCCTGGGCGCCGGCGTCCAGCGCTTTCATGATCGCCCCCGGCTCGCGCCAGGGCACGCGCACCATCGGCGTCACCCCCGATGCCCGCATCGCCTGCAGCATTGGCAGCACGGCCGTATAGTCCAGCGCGCCATGCTGCGCGTCGATGGTGATGCTGTCATAGCCCTGCGCCGCCATGATCTCGGCGGTGAAGGGGTTGCCGATGGAAAGCCAGCCATTGATGGCGGCGCGCCCTTCGGACCACTGTTGTTTCAGCCGGTTGGTGAACATGCCGGTTCCTTTATAAGCGCGATCTGGCCAGAACAGGGTTTAGTCAGAACAGGATTTGGGCGAGTTTTGTGTCGAGATAGTCGCGGATCCCTTCGGCCCCGCCTTCGCGGCCCATGCCGGAATGGTTGGTACCGCCGAAAGGCGCCTCGGAGGCTGCAAGGGCAAAGCTGTTGATCCCGACCATGCCGGATTTCAGTGCAGCCGTGACGCGCCGCGCGCGCTCGGGCGAGCGGGTGAAGGCATAGGCCGAAAGCCCCATATCGGAGGCATTTGCCCGCGCGATGACCTCGTCTTCGCCCGAGAACCGGGTGATCGCGGCGATGGGGCCGAAGTTTTCCTCAGAAAAGACGCGCATGTCGTCGCGCACATCGGTAAGCACGGTTGGCTCGTAGAAATGGCCTTTGTTCAGATGGGCGGGGCGGCGACCGCCAAGTTTCAGGCTTGCACCTGCGGTGAGCGCGTCGGCGACGATCGTTTCGATTTCTGAAAGGCGCCCGGCATTGATCAGGGGGCCCATGCCGGTTTCCGGGTCCATACCATCGCCCACTCTGATCTTTGCGGCGCGTGCGACAAAACCCTCGACAAAAGCGTCATGCAGGCTTTCATGCACGAAGAAACGGTCGGCGGTGACGCAGACCTGGCCCGCATTGGCGTATTTGGTCGCCACTGACAGATCTAGCGCGGCGTCGAGATCGGCATCATCGAAGATGATCAGCGGCGCATTCCCGCCAAGTTCCATCGAGACCTTTTTCACTGTTTCCGCCGCGTCGCGGATCATCTGTTGACCCACCCGGGTCGAGCCAGTGAGCGATACCTTGCGCACCCGTTTATCTGCCATGATCGGCGCATAGGTGTCGGCGGTTGACCCGACCACCAGGGAGACCGCGCCATCCGGCAGGCCGGCTGCACGCAGGCAATCGACGATCACCATGGCCACACCCGGGGTCTGTGAGGACGGGCGCAGCACCACCGGGCAGCCGGCGGCCAGAGCAGGGGCCAGCTTGCGCGCCGGAAGCGCCGCAGGGAAGTTCCAGGCGGTGAAGGCGCCGACGATGCCGACCGGCTCGTGGCTGATCTCGAACCGTCCGCCGGGCACCCGGCTGTCCACGATGCGGCCATAAATCCGCCGTGCCTCTTCGGCATACCAGCGGAACTGATCACAGGCGAGCACCCATTCCCGGCCTGCCTGGGCGATGGGCTTCCCGGTCTCGAGCGAGATCATCCGCGCGCCTTCATCCGTGCGGCGGATCATCTCATCGGCAGCCCGGTGCAGCGCGTCGGCACGGCCGAAACCGCCCATGGCACGCAACGGCCCCTGCGCCAGGGCCGCCGCATCCAGCGCCGCGCAAGTCTGCGCGACCGAGGCGAAAGCAACCGCGCCAAGAGAGACGCCGGAGACCGGAGAGTATACCTCTCCCGTTGTGGCGCCGGGGATCCAGGCGCCACCTGTGAACAGGCCGAAATTGTCGTACATGGGGTTACCCGATGTCTTTCGTGAGGATGGTGCGGCCTTCGGCCACCGATCTGATTGCGGCCTCGGCGAGGATCAGCGCCTGGCGACCGTCTTCAAAAGTCATCGGCGGCGCGGTGCCGTTTTCGACCGCATCGACAAAGGCGCCGATCTCGGCGGCGAAAGCGTCGTCATAGCGCTCGATGAAGAAATTCAGCAGCGGCGGCGCGGCCTCGGTCTGTTCGGCATTGAACAGGCGCACTTTGGTCATGGCGTGGTTTTCCGAAATTGCCATGCCTTTCGACCCGAAGGCCTCGACGCGCTGGTCATAGCCATAGACCGCGCGGCGCGAATTGTTGATGATCGCCTGCTTGCCGGAGGCGGTTTTCAGCACCACGGTGACGGTGTCGTAATCGCCAAGCTTTTCCATCAGTCCTGGCTTCACGAGGCGCGAGCCGGTCGCGGAAACCTCGGTCACATCCTCGCCCAGCATGAAGCGCGCCATGTCGAAATCATGGATGGTCATGTCGCGGAAGATGCCGCCCGACACTTCCATATAAGCGTCGGGTGCCATGTCGGGGTCGCGTGACGTGATGATGACCTGGTGCAGATCACCGATCTGGCCCGAGGCAATCGCCGCCTGCACGCCCGCATGGCCCTTGTCCATCCGGCGCACGAAGCCGAGCATGATCGGAACGCTTGTACCTTTGATCTTTGCAGCGCAGGCATTGACGCGGGCGAGCGACAGATCAATCGGCTTTTCGCACAAAGCGGGCTTGCCGGCAGCGACCGCGGCTTCGATCAGATCGGCATGGGTGGCGGTCGAGGAGGCGATAAGAATTGCATCGACATCTTTCGAGGCGATCAGCGCTTCGGCGCTGTCGAACCGGGTCACACCCAGTTTTTCGGCCGTTTCGGCGGCAGATGGGGTATGAATATCATAGACACCGGCGAGGGCCGCACGCGGGTGTGCTGCGATATTTTCGGCATGCATACGGCCAATGCGGCCCGTGCCGATTACTGCAATCCTGAGCATTGAGTCTCCTCCTCAACTTTGTTGCAATAATCATTGCTATGACGTTGCATTGTCAATATGCATTCCGTAAGCATTGAGAAAAGATACATCCGCAGGAGGAGGCGAGATGACCGGATCTACTGTGCGCCTGACTATGGCGCAGGCCCTTGTTCGTTACCTTTGCAACCAGTTCACCGAGATTGACGGGCAGCGCGTTCCGCTTTTCGCAGGTGTTTTCGGCATCTTCGGCCATGGCAATGTGACCTGCCTGTCCGAAGCGCTTGAGACGGTTCAGGACCAGCTTCCGACCTGGCGCGGCCAGAATGAACAGTCGATGGCGCTGGCGGCGATTGGATTCGCGAAAGCCAAGCAGCGCCGTCAGATCATGGTCGCGGCGACTTCGATTGGCCCTGGCGCGGCGAATATGATCACGGCGGCGGGTGTGGCGATGGCGAACCGGCTGCCGGTCCTGCTGATCGCGGGCGATACATTCGCGAACCGTATTCCCGACCCGGTGCTGCAACAGGTTGAGCATTACAACAATCCCTCGATCACGGTGAATGACGCCTTCAAGCCGGTGGTGCGCTATTGGGATCGCATTGTTTTGCCAGAACAAATCATCCAGTCGCTGCCCCAGGCGGTCGCCGTGATGCTCGACCCCGCCGATTGCGGCCCGGCTTTCATTGGTCTCGCTCAGGATACGCAGGAGATCGCCTACGACTATCCGGAAGTCTTCTTCGAGCCGAAGGTCTGGAAGATCCCGCGCCCGCGCCCCGACCGCGATTCGGTGGCGCAAGCTGCCGAGGTGCTTCAGCGCGCGAAACTGCCGCTGATCATCTCGGGCGGTGGCGTGCGCTATAGCCGTGCCGAACAGGCTCTGGCTGATTTCGCCGCCAGACGCGGTATCCCGGTTGTGGAAACCGTGGCGGGCAAGGGCGCCTTCACCCATGACCATCCGGTGCATATCGGGCCGGTCGGCATCCTCGGCTCGACCTCGGCGAATGAGCTGGCGCGCGAGGCGGATGTGATCCTGGCCATCGGCACCAGGCTGCAGGATTTCACCACCGGCTCCTGGACGGCGTTTTCCCCATCGGCGCAGTTCATCTCGCTGAACGCGGCGCGGTTTGACGCGATCAAGCACCGGGCGCTCTCGGTCGTCGGCGATGCGAAGGAGGGCATTCTGGAGCTCGACGCAGCGCTTGGAGCCTGGAAGGCTGACGCGGGGCTCTTGCCGCGCGGAAAGAAGTTGTTCGCGGAATGGAACAAGCTGCTGGACGGATTGCAGGCGCGGACCGACGCGGCGGTGCCGTCTTACCAACAGGTCGTCAATGTTGTGAACCAGTCGGCGCGTCCGGGCGATACGCTCGTGACCGCCGCAGGTGGTCTGCCGGGCGAGGTCGTCAAGGGCTGGCGCGTCAAAGACCCGCATACCTTTGACTGCGAATTCGGGTTCTCCTGCATGGGCTATGAGATCCCGGCGGGCTGGGGCGCGGCCATGGCGCAGGAAGGTCCTGGCGGCACCGGCGGCACGCCCATCGTGATGCTGGGTGACGGCACCTATATGATGGGGAATTCCGACATCTATTCGGCGGCGCTGACCGGCCATAAGATGATCGTGATCGTCTGCGACAATGGCGGCTATGCGGTCATCAACCGGCTGCAACAGGCCAAGGGCGTGCCGGGCTTCAACAACCTGTTGAAAGACTGCCGCATCCGCGACCGCAACAACCCGCTGCATGTCGATTTCGTCGCCCATGCCAAAGCCATGGGCGCGGCTGCGAAACATGTCGAAAGTCTTGCCGATCTGCCCGCGGCCCTCGAATGGGCCTATGATCAGGACGGCGTGACGGTGCTGTCGATTGTAACCGATGCCTGGACCTGGACGCCCGGCGATGCCGACTGGGATGTCGGCGTGCCAGAGGTTTCCACCTTTGAATCGGTCCGCAGCGCGCGGGCCAATCAGGAAAAAATCCGCAAACAACAGCGTATCGGGGTCTGAGACCATGACAATTAAGGCTGGGAAAGCGAAACTTGGAATTGCCCCGATCGCCTGGTGGAATGACGATCTCGCCGAGCTCTCGGATGATGTAAGCCTTGAGGAATGTCTGCGCCAGGCCTCGGTTGCAGGATTTACCGGGATGGAGACCGGGCGCCGCTTTCCGATGGATATGGCCGAGCTTGGCCCCATCCTGGACCGCTTCGGCATCTCGGTCTGTGGCGGCTGGTTCTCGGGCCTGCTGGTCGATGGCGATATCGAGGTCGAAAAGGACCGCATCGCCGAACAGATGGCGTTTTTCATCGCCGCCAAAGCGCCCTGCATCGTCTATGGTGAGACCGCGCGGTCGATCCAGGGCGTGCGCACGGCGCCGCTCGCGACAAAGCCTAAACTGACCGAGCCAGAGATGGCCGCCTACGGGCGTAAGATGAGCGATTTTGCGGATTGGTGCGCCAAACAGGGGATGCCGATCTCGTATCATCACCATATGGCGGCGGTGGTCGAGACAGAGGCGGAGATCGACCTCTTCCTGAAACACTCTTCGGTGCCGCTCTTGTTCGATGCCGGTCACCTGGCCTTTGCGGGCGCCGATCTGATGCGGGTGATCGACAACCACCATGCGCGCTTCACCCATGTCCACACCAAGGACATTCGGCAAGCGGTGATCGACGGGCTGGACCGCAGATCGGAGAGCTTCCTTGATGCGGTCATCAAGGGCGCCTTTACCGTGCCGGGCGATGGCTCGCTGGACTTTGAAGCCATCGTCAAGGCGCTGTCCCAGAAGGGTTATGAGGGCTGGTTCGTGGTCGAGGCGGAGCAGGATCCGAAGGTTTCCCCGCCGCTCGAAATGGCGGTCAAAGGCCATAAAGAGCTGATGCGGGTCATGGCCGCCGCCGGCTATGAGGTGACGAAATGAACCGGATTGACGGAAAAGTTGCGATTGTCACCGGCGGCACCCAGGGCCTTGGGGCCGCGATTGCCCGGCTCTTTGCCGAGGCGGGCGCAGCCGGGATCGTGATCGTCGGGCGCGGCGAGGACAAGGGTCGCGCGGTTGCGAAGTCGATTTTTGAGACGACCGGCGTGCCGGTCGAGCTGGTGCTCGCCGACCTGGGCAATATGGCGGATGTCGCAAAGATCGTGCCGGCGGCGGATAAACGCTTTGGCCGGGTCGATATCCTCGTCAATGCGGCTGGCCTGACGGATCGCGGCAATATGCTCAACACCTCGCCCGAGCTCTTTGACCGCATGATCGCGGTCAATACCCGGGCGCCGTTTTTCCTGATCCAGGACGCGGCAAAGGTGATGATCCGGGAAGGGATCGAGGGCCGGGTGGTCAATATCGGTTCGATGTCGGGTCTGGCGGGACAACCCTTCCTCGCGCCCTATTCGACCTCGAAAGGCGCGTTGTCGACCCTGACGCGCCATGCCGGTTTCGCCCTGATGCGCCATAAGATCCATATCAACCAGCTCGATATCGGCTGGATGAATTCGGATCATGAACGGGCGCTCGTGCTTTCGGAAACCGGTGACCCTGATTTCATCGACCGCGCGGCGGCGGCAAAGCCCTTTGGCCGCATTCTCGACCCGAAAGAAGTGGCGCGCGCGGTTTTGTGGATGGCCTCTGACGATGGCGGCATGATGACCGGCGCGGTGATCCCCTTCGACCAGTCGGTCTATGGCGGCTATGACGATGCGCCGGTTCCGGCGGCCGCTCTGGAGGGGTGAGCCATGCGCACGATCAAAGGGCCGGGGGTCTTCCTCGCTCAGTTTGCCGCGGACGACGCGCCCTATAACACATTGCCGGGTCTGGCAGCCTGGGCGGCGGAAAAGGGGTTCAAAGGCGTGCAGATCCCGACCTGGGAGACGCGGCTGATAGATATGGAGAAAGCCGCGACCTCAGACGCTTACTGCGATGAGATCAAAGGCCTTCTGGCCGATCACGGGCTGGAAATCACCGAATTTGCCTCGCATATCACCGGGCAGCTGGTCGCGGCGCATCCCGCACATGACGGGGTGCTGGACGCGTTTGCGCCCGAACATGTGCGCGGCAATCCGGCGCGCCGCCGCGCCTGGGCCGAAGAACAGTTGCGCTTCGCGGCGCGGGCCTCGCAGCGGTTCGGGATCGACCGGCATGTGACCTTTTCCGGCGCGCTTTTGTGGCCCTATCTCTACCCCTATCCGCAATGGCCCGAGGGGCTGGTCGACGACGGGTTTGACGAGCTTGCCCGCCGCTGGACGCCGATCCTTAATGATTTCGACGCGCATGGCGTGGATGTCTGCTATGAAATCCACCCGATGGAAGACCTGCATGACGGCCATTCCTGGGAATATTTTCTTGGCAAGGTGAAGGGCCACCCCCGCGCCAATCTGATGTATGACCCGAGCCATCTGGTGCTGCAGGGCATGGATTATCTCGCGTTCATTGACCATTACCATGAGCGTATCCGCACCTTCCATGTGAAGGATGCCGAGTTTCGCCCGGATGGCAAATCCGGCGCTTACGGCGGCTATATGCCCTGGGCAAAACGCGCGGGCCGCTTCCGCAGCCCCGGCGATGGTCAGGTCGATTTTGGTGCCATCTTCACGAAGCTGTCCACTTACGGCTTTGACGGCTGGGCAGTTCTGGAATGGGAATGTTTCATCAAAAACCCCGAAGACGGCGCGCGTGAGGGCGCTCAGTTCATCAAAGACCACATCATCCGCGTCTCGGACCGGGCCTTTGACGATTTCGTGAAATCCGGCGCAGACCGGGCAGCCAACCGGGCGATGCTCGGGCTGGGGGAAGCATGACGCGGCAATTGCGGCTTGGAATGATCGGTGGCGGCGAGGGGGCCTATATCGGCAATATCCACCGCCTGGCGGCGCGGCTCGATGGCGCATGGGTGCTGGTGGCGGGGGCCTTTGATGCAGATCCCGCAAAGGGCAGGGCTTTCGCGCAAAGACAGGGCATCGCCGATGATCGCAGTTACGGGACATATCAGGAGCTGATCGCGGGGGAACTCACCCGCGAGGACCACGTAGATGCGGTGGCGATCTGTACACCCAATTTCACCCATTATCCGATGGCGAAGGCGTTGATTGAGGCGGGCATCGCGGTGATCTGTGAAAAGCCGCTGACCGCCACGCTGGAAGAGGCCCTGGCGCTGGAGGAACTCGCCCGGGTGCGTGGTATCTTCATCGGCGTCACCTATACCTATTCCGGCTATCCGATGGTACATGAGGCCCGTGCGCGGGTCGCGGCCGGTGAGATCGGCGCGGTCAGGACAGTGCAGGTCGAATATCCGCTGGAATGGATGGCGACGGCGATCGAGGCCCAGGGCAATGCCCAGGCCGCCTGGCGGACCGACCCGAAGAAGAACGGGCGCGGTGGTTCCATCGGCGATATCGGCACCCATGCCTATCACCTCGCGGGCTTTGTCACCGGGCTGCGGCTGCAGTCGCTGACGGCGGATCTGGCGACATTTGTGAATGGTCGTTCGCTTGATGACAACGCGCATGTGATGCTGCGCTATGAGGGCGGCGCGCGCGGGCTTTTGTGGTCGAGCCAGGTCGCCATTGGTAATTCCAACGGTGTCCGCATCCGGGTCTTTGGCGGCAAGGGTTCGCTCGCCTGGTATCAGGAACAGCCCAATGAGCTGATCCTGACCCCGCTTGAGGGCCGCGTGCAGACCCTCAAACGCGGAGCGGGTGATCTGTCACCGGCTGCGAAGGCGCGCACCCGTACGCCTCCGGGCCATCCCGAAGGCTATCTCGAGGCCTTCGCCAATCTCTATCTCGGCTTTGCCGAGGCGATCCGCGCCCGGGCCGAGGGCCGTTTGCCTGCGCCCATCGGCCAGGACCTGCCAATGATCCAGGACGGGGTCAGGGGCGTCGCTTTTGTCGAGGCGGTTGTCGACAGCCATGAGGCGGTTGATCAGCCCTGGATCACGCCTGTTGCCGTTTGATACCAGGAGTTCACCCCGGGGGAGGGGGTTTGTGAGATGACGAAAAAGCTGGATCTCGTGACCATTGGCCGGTCCTCCATTGACCTCTATGGGGCGCAGGTGGGTGGCCGGCTGGAAGATATGGGCGCGTTTCAGAAATATGTCGGCGGCTCCCCGACCAATATGGCGGTGGGGACGGCGCGGCTGGGGCTGAAACCGGCGCTGATCACCCGGGTGGGCGATGAACATATGGGCCGGTTCCTGCGCGAGGAACTGGCGCGTGAAGGCGTCGATACGCGCGGCGTGGTGACCGACCCGGAACGACTGACGGCGCTGGTTCTGCTGGGGATCCGCGACGAACATCAGTTCCCGCTGATCTTCTACCGCGAGAATTGCGCCGATATGGGGCTGTGCGAGGATGACATCGACGAGGCGCTGATTGCGGACAGCCGCGCAGTGGTCGCGACGGGAACGCATCTTTCGCATCCGCGCACCAAGGCGGCAGTACTGAAGGCGCTGGCTCTGGCCCGCCAGCATGGCGCACGGACAGCGCTGGATATCGATTACCGCCCGAACCTCTGGGGTGTCGCGGGCCATGGGGATGGCGAAAGCCGCTTCGTCGAAAGCGCCGAGGTGACGGCGAAACTGCAAACCACGCTGCATCTCTTCGACCTGATCGTCGGGACCGAGGAAGAATTCCATATCGCCGGCGGTTCGACCGATACGATCGCGGCGCTTCGGGCCGTGCGCGCGCTCAGCACCGCCACGCTGGTGTGCAAACGCGGCGCGGCGGGGGCGGTGGCCTTTACCGGCGCAGTGCCCGACAGCCTTGATGCGGGCGAGGCCGGGCCGGGGTTCCCGATCGAGGTGTTCAACGTGCTGGGCGCGGGAGACGGGTTCATGTCGGGCCTGCTGAAGGGCTGGCTGGATGATGAAAAATGGCCGCGCGCCCTGGAATATGCCAATGCCTGCGGGGCTTTCGCGGTGTCACGCCATGGCTGTGCGCCGGCCTATCCTTCGCTTGCCGAACTGGAATTTTTCCTGGATCGCGGTGTGACCCGCCCGGATCTGAGAAACGACGCAGCGCTGGAACAGATCCACTGGTCGACCAACCGCCGCGCGCTGCGGGGCGAAAGCCGGGGCAATCCGTGGCGGGATATCCGCGTCTTCGCCTTTGACCACCGGATGCAGCTGGAACAGATGCAGGGCGCAACCCCCGCAAAGATCGGCGCGTTCAAAGAGCTGTGCCTTCAGGCCGCGCAGGGCGTCCAGGCGGGGCGGCCGGGCTATGGAATCCTCTGCGACAACCGCCTTGGCAAGACCGCGCTGCATGCGACAGCGGGAAGCGGGCTCTGGGTCGGGCGTCCGGTGGAATGGCCGGGCTCGCGCCCCTTAAGCCTTGAGCCTGAGATCGGGCCGGATTACGGCGGGCTGGCCGAATGGCCGCTGGATCATGTGGTCAAGGTGCTGTGTTTCTGCCACCCCGATGACGATGCCACAACCTGGGCGCAGCAGGAAGACGTGGTCAAACGTCTGTTTGCCGCAGCACGCCGGAACCGGCTGGAATTCCTGCTCGAAGTTATCCCGTCCAAGGTGGCACCGGTCGATGACCTGACCACGGCCAGGATCATCCGTCGCTTTTACGATCTGGGCATTTATCCCGACTGGTGGAAGCTTGAGCCGATGAAGACGGCTGAGGCCTGGGCCAATGCCGTCGCCGCCATCGAGGAAAACGACCCGAACACGCGCGGCATCGTGATCCTTGGCCTTGACGCGCCCGAGGCCGAGCTGGCCGCAAGCTTCCGCGTTGCGGCGGCGCAGCCGCTGGTTCGGGGGTTCGCGGTCGGACGGTCGATCTTTGGAGATGTGGCGCGGGCCTGGATGGAGGGCGGGACGGATGACACCGGGGCGGTCGCGGACATGACGGCGCGCTACAGCCGGCTGTGTGAGATCTGGGATCAGGCAAGGCGCGCCAGCGCCGGCTGATGCCCGCGCCCGTGCCAGTGACAGGGAACGTATTCATGAGCCAATTGCAACTGAAACCCTTCGGCACCACGGGCAAGGTGCACCAGGTCACCCCCGCCTCGGCCGGCTGGCGCTATGTCGGCTTTTCGCTCTATCGGCTGCGGCCCGGCGAGACGGCGTCGGAAGCGACCGGCACGGATGAGGTGATCCTGGTCATGATCGAGGGCAAGGCCGCCTTCACCGCCGCCGGTCAGGACTGGGGCCTGCTTGGCGAGCGGATGAATGTCTTTGAAAAGACGCCGCCGCACAGCCTTTATGTGCCGCCGGGGCAGGACTGGCGCGCGGTGGCCGAGACCGCCTGCACCATCGCGGTCTGCGCCGCGCCTGGCAAGGGCAATTACCCGGCGCGACGGCTTGGCCCTGATGGCATCACCCTGACCGAGCGCGGATCGGGCTGCAATCTGCGGCTCGTGAACAATATCGCGATGGAGATGCATGACGTCTGTGACAGCCTGCTGGTGACCGAAGTTTATACCCCCGCCGGCAACTGGTCATCCTATCCCAGCCATCGCCATGACGAGGATGATTTCCCCCGCATCACCTATCTCGAAGAGACCTATTACCATCGCCTGAACCCGGGCGATGGCTTTGCCTTTCAGCGCGTCTATACCGATGACGGGCAGTTTGATGAGGTCATGGCGGTGAAAGATGGCGATGTGGTGCTTGTTCCGCGCGGCCATCACCCCTGCGGTGCGCCCTATGGGTTTGAACTTTACTACCTCAACGTCATGGCCGGCCCGCGCCGCAACTGGCGCTTTGTGGCGGACCCGGCGGTTGAATTTCTGATGAAGTGAGCCATGAAAACGAAAGAGGGCGCGGGAAACATCCCGCGCCCTCTCGCGTTTCGGACAGGTTCAGTAGGGGCTGTCGGGGAAGTAATATTCCGCCGCGTTCTCAGCGGTGATCAGCGGGCTGTCGAGCGTGTAGATGCCATGCACCGGCGATTGCACCGCATAGCGCGCGGCGGTGACGGTGATCGCGGGGATGATCAGAGTGGGCGGGTAGAAGATGTCAGCGTCGATCAGCGCATCCCCATCCATGATCAGCTTGATCACCCGGTTCATCCCCGAGCCGCCCAGCAGTTTCATCCCCTCTGCACGGCCCGCCTGTTCGATGGCCGCCTTGGCACCGAGCGCCGCGTCATCGTCACCGGCCCAGACCCCGTCGATCTGGGGGAAGCGGGTCAGGAAGTCCTGCATCACCTCGAACCCCTTATCGGGGTTCCAGTTGGCATATTGCATGTCGAGAACCTCGATCCCCGACCCTTCAAGCGCGGCATTGAAGGCCTCGATGCGGATATTGTCGATGGCGGTCGGGATGCCGCGCATGACGACGATCTTGCCGCCATCCGGCAGCTTGCCCTTGAAGTAATCGGCGGCGATCTTGCCATATTGCGGGTTGTTGCCGCCGACATAGAGATCTTCGACGCCCGGCTCTGACAGGCCACGGTCAACGGCGGTGATGAAGATGCCACGGGCCTTGGCGGCCTTGACCGGCTCGGTCAGCGGATCGCTTTCCATCGGCAGGATCACGAGGGCATTGATGCCCTGGGCGATCAGGTCTTCGACATTGTTCACCTGGGCCTGGACATCGCCGGCGGTGGTCACCACGAAATCAAGCTGCGGGAAGGCGGCCTGCAAGGATTTGACGGTGCGCTCGGTGTGATAGTTCAGACCGCCGGTCCAGCCATGGGTCGCGGCCGGGATCGCGATGCCGATTTTCGCGACTTTCTCTTGTGCGCGGGCGGGAAGGGCGGCCAGCGGCAGCGCCATGCCTGCGGCCGATGCCACCAGCATATTGCGGCGGGAAAGGTGGGCTTTCATTGGGGGTCTCCTCCGGTTGAAAAACTCAGGTGCCGCTGCGCCGGCGTTGCAGCAGGACGGCGATGACGATGATGGTGCCCTGGAAGGCGCCGTTCAGATGCGGGCTGAAATACGAGGTGAGGTTGAGGATATTCGCGACGAGGCCAAGGATCAGCACACCAACCACCGTGCCCCAGACCCGCCCGTAGCCGCCCGCCAGCGCCGTGCCGCCGATGATCACGGCGGCAATCGCCTCCAGTTCCCACAACATGCCGGTCGAGGGCGTGACGGCGCCAAGGCGCGGCACATAGATCAGCGTGGCAAGCCCGACGCAGGCGCCCTGCAGCACATAGGTCGCAAGCCGCACCCCATTCACCGGGATCGCGGAATAGCGCGAGACATCCGGGTTCGAGCCGATGGCCGTGACATGGCGGCCAAAGCGCATCCGGGTCATGACGAATTCACCGAGCGCCGCCAGCACCGCGAAAATGATCACCGGCACCGGGATCCCCAGCAGCGCGCCATAGTAAAGCCCGCGCCCGGCATCGCGCAGCGCGAAATCGAGCGAGATCGAGCCGCCATCCGACATCCAGGTCACCAGCGAGCGCATGATCCCCATCGTGCCCAGCGTGACGATGAAGGCCTCGATCCGGGCAAACACCACCAGCGAGCCGTTCAAAACCCCGGCCAGCATCCCGATCACCAAAGCCAGCGTCATGCCACTGATCAGCGCGGCCATCGGCGACATATGGGCGAGAAACCAGTTCATCCCCATGATACCCAGCCCCGCCACCAGCGCGGCCATCGCCCCGACCGACAGGTCAAGCCCGCGTGCGGTAATCACAAAGGTCGCACCGATCGCGATGATCCCGATGATCGAGGACCTTGTCAGCACATTGAGGACATTCTCGGCGGTCAGGAAGGTCTCGCTGGACACGGCGCCGAGGATCACCAGCAGGATCAGCGCGATCAGCGGCCCGAGCTGGCCAATCCTCTGGCGCAGCGGCGTGGCGGCGGGGGCGAGGGTTGCGTCGCTCATGCGGGGATTTCCTTCTCTGAATCGGTGGAAAGGCCAAGGCCGAGGCGCAGGATATCGGCCTCACTCACCTGGCCACCCTCGGGCTGGCGCAGCGTGCCGGCGATGCGCCCGCGATCCATCACGAGGATGCGATGGGCAAGGCCGATCAGCTCGGGCAGTTCCGACGAGATCACGACAACGGCGCGGCCTTCGGCGGCGAGCCCGGCGATCAGGCGGTAGATCTGGGCCTTGGCGCCGATATCGACGCCGCGTGTCGGCTCGTCGAGGATGACGATATCCGGCTGGCTCGCGAGCGTCTTCGCCAGCAGCAGTTTCTGCTGATTGCCGCCCGAGAGCCGCCCCGCCGGGATCAGTGGATTGGCCGAGCGGATGTCGAATGTCTCGCGCGCCTTCGCATAGCGCGCGCGCTCGCCCGCCTGGTCAAGGAGCGGCCCGCCCGACAGGGCCCCCAGCGTCAGATCGGCATTGACGATCTGGCTGGCCTCAAGCAGCAGGCCCCGGCTTTTGCGGTCTTCGGTCAGATAGGCGATGCCCTTTGCCCAGGCCTCACGGCTTTTCGGCAGCGCGCGCGTTTCGCCGCGCAGGGTGAATCTGCGTGCGCGGGCGGGGCGCAGGCCAACAAGGCCCTCGAACATCTCGGTGCGGCCCGATCCGACCAGGCCTGCCACGCCGAGGATCTCGCCGGGATGCAGCGCAAAGCCCGCATCCCGCACCGGGGCGCCGATCTCGCGCGGCACGTCAAGCCCCTCGACTTCCAGGACAGGGGCGGCGACAGGCGCCGGGCTGCGGGGCAGGAAGAGGTCGGAGATTTCGCGCCCGACCATGGCGGTGGCGATGTCATGTTCGGAAACGTCTGAGGTGGGGCGGTCCATGGTGATGGTGCCATCGCGCAAAACCGTGACCCGGTCGGCAATCTCGCGGACTTCGTCCAGCCGGTGTGAGGTGAAGATCACCGCGCCACCTGCCGCGCGGAAGGTGCGGATCCGGTCAAAGAGCGCGGCGGTTTCCTCGCGGCCCAGAACTGCGGTGGGTTCATCCATCAGCAACAGCGAGGGGCCGGCGCCAAAGGCCTTGGCAAGCTCAACCACCTGCCAGCTCGCCACCGGCAGATCGCGCATCGCGGCCTCGGGATGGATCTGCGCGCGCAAAAGCGTCAGCGCCGCTGCTGCCTGGTCGCGCATCCTGCGGCGATTGACCACGCCGAACCGGCCCGGTTCGCGCCCGAGATGGATGTTTTCGGCGACATTCATATCAGGGATCAGCGCGAATTCCTGATGGACAAGCGTGATCCCCATCTTTTCAGCGCGGTGCAGATCGGCGGGCACAGGCGCGCCGCGCCACTGGACCATGCCCGACCCCGGCGCCTGATAGCCGCCGATGATCCGCATCAATGTCGATTTTCCGGCGCCATTCTCGCCTGCAAGCGCCACAACCTCGCCCGGACGCACCGCCAGGTCGATGCCCGCAAGCACCCGGTTCGGCCCGTAGAAATGTGTAACATTGCGGATCTCAAGCCCGCCGCCCGTAGCAGATTTCTGCATGTCCTCCCCTTTCTCCCCGGCCGTGCGGGCGCGCCGCAAACCCTCTGCCGCTGATCAGTGCGCAGTTTTCACCGGCGCAAGAGGCGGAACCTTTCGCGCTGAAATCAGGTCTTTGGTGCGATCCCCCTCGGGTATCAGACCGGCTGCGACTTCCCCGGAACGCAGCGTTCTCTGACAGCACCGGCATAGCAAGATCTCAAAGAAATGCAATACAGATTGCCAATGATGGATACTGGCAATCCTGTGTTGCGATGCGGACGCGGGCAGGTCAGGGAAGGTCGGGGCCGCAGGGCATCACAGGCCGACCATCTTGCGGAAGGCGGCAAGTTCGGCCTCGTTATCGGTAACACTGTGAAGTGGGGCAGGATAGGCGCCCTTGTTCACATCGGCGACAAATTCGCGGAAGGCCGAGATGCGTTCCTCCTGCAACCGGGCGAATTCGGCGGCGAAATTGCGGTAGCTTTTGGCGTGGCGCGGCTTATGGCCCGTGGTATAGCCCAGCACGTCTTCGGCAAAGAGATATTGCGCATCGGCACAGGGACCGGCGCCCATCCCGAGGATGAGCAGCGGCGAGTTTTCGGTGATGATCTTCGCCACTCCGACCGGAACGACCTCAAGCTCGGCACCGAAACAGCCGATCTCTTCCAGCCGCTTGACGTGATCCCAGACCATACGGGCGCTGGCGGCGGTCCTCCCGACCGCGCGGAAGCCGCCGGTCCAGGTCGCTTGCGACGGGATCAGGCCGACATGGCCGACGACCGGCACGCGGTTGTCACAAAGCGCTTTCTGGATCTGCAGGGAGGCCGCGCAATAAAAGCAATCGCCGCCGAGTTTGGTGAACTGAAAGGCGGCGCGCAGGTAATCCTCGGCGGTCACCAGGTCGCCGGCGGGGCCATAGGGCAGGCCGATCTGTACAAAACAATCGCCCGCCGCCTCGCGCATCGCGGGCGTGAAATACTGCCCCTCGATCGACAGGAGGTCGACCCCCGCTGCCGCCGCCGCCGCCGCCTCATCCGGCGTGGTGACGTATAGCATCGAGAGCTTCTGCCCCTGCGCCTTCATCGCACGGATATCGGCAACGGTCGGTCTTGTGCTTTTCTGAACCATGATGTCCCCCGTGGATTTCTGCGCGTGATCTCAGTCGATCAGGATTTCGACCTGGCCGTTTTCAACCCGGGTCTGCCAGGTGTTGAGGTTCTTGCAGGCCGGCAGCCGCACCGCCTCGCCGCTTCGATAGTCGAACTGGCCGTTATGTTTGGGGCATTCGACAACGTAATCCATCACCAGCCCATCGGCGAGATGGATCGCCTCATGGGTGCAAAAGCCGTCGGTGCAGAAATAACCGTCATCGGGGCTGCGATAGATCGCATAGCTGCGACCGGCGTGATCCCAGCGGATCAGGTCTTCGGTGTCGATGTCATCGGCCGAACAGGCGGCAATCCAGGGCATGTCTTCTCCTCCAAAGATATCTGGCAATCGGGCGGGATGGGAGCGGGTGTCCGGCAGGGCTATTCGGCGGCGATCGGACGCGCTTGCGCGTCATAGCCTGCGATGCCGGGGGTGGGGGCACCAGGTTCCAGGTCGCCGTGATATTCGGCGCGGTAGGGCTGGGCGCTGGCAGGCAGCTCGCGTTTCACGAACCAGTCGGGGTTTTTGAACTGGCGGATCAGGGTCGGGATAATCTCGCGATAGGCCGAAAGGATCGAGGGATGCGCGGGTGGCATGTCATGTTTCACCAGCTCATGCATCCGGGGCAGCGCATGATAGGGCACCATCGGGAACATGTGGTGTTCGACATGGAAATTCATGTTCCAGTAGATGAAGCGTGAGATGGGGTTCACATAGACGGTGCGCGAATTCAGCCGGTGGTCGAGCACGTTTTCCGCCAGGCCCAGATGCTGCATGTAGCCGGTCATCACCATATGCCAGCTGCCAAAGAGGATCGGCAGACCCACGACCATGAAGGGCAGGATCGACTGCATCCAGAAAGCCAGCGCCGCGATGCCCAGATAGATCACCGCCCAGATGCGGGCGATCAGGAAGGCGCGTTTGCGCTCGGGCTCCGGCACGAAGGACTTCGTGGTTTCGGGCACATAGCCTGCGATCAGCTGCAAAGTGGTTTTTGCATTGCCCCAAAGCTCGAATATCCCGAAGAAATTCAGGATCAGCCGGGCGACGACCGCCGGGCGCATCGCGATGATCTCGGGATCATGGCCGACGATGATCGTGTCGGTGTGGTGGCGGGTATGGCTCCACCGCCAGGTCACCGGATTGCGCATCATGCAAAAGCACGCGACCTGATAAACCGCATCATTCATCCAGCGGGTTTTGAACGCGGTGCCATGACCGCATTCATGCCACCGTGAGTCCATCGCCGAGGCATAGAGCACGCCGTAAATCAGCCAGAAGGGCGCCGACCACCAGGAGGGCCAGAGCCAGATCCCCGCGCCCGCCGAGGCGATCATCACCCCGAAAAGGATGATCGTGTCGTGGATTGCGGGCTGATCCGACCGTGTCATCAGCTCTTTCATCACCTTGCGCGGCAGGTCGGTATGATACCACTGGGCGGAGACGAGGCCGATCTCCTCGGCCAGCCTGGCATCGCGCCCCAGGAGCGCGTAATCGCGGTTCGTATGGCTCATGTTGTGTTTCCCCTCCGGCACAGCGACGGTTCCTGACCTCAGACCTGCGGCCTCTCCCGATAGCATTGCAACGAAAATTGCGATTTTCCAGATTCGTTTATTGCAATTCACATCAGAATGATGATGGGTAATGATGGTTTCTGATGGATTTTTCCGATGCGCAAACGTGTGACGATCACCGATCTTGCCGAAGCTGCCGGGGTTTCCACCGCCACCGTCGACCGGGTGCTGAACGGGCGCAGCACGGTCCGGCAGGCCACTGCGATGCACGTGCTGGACGTCGCCCGAGAGATGGGGTTTCACGCCGCCCCGCTGCTGGAGAAACGCCTGATCGGTGAAAAGGAAAGCCTGACCATCGGCCTGGTGCTTTTGCCGACCGAGCCGGACTTCTACCGCCAGTTCCAGGCCGAGGCCGAGGCGGCAGCCCTTGCCCAAACCGGCCTGCGGCTCCGTATCGTGACCGAATATGCCGCCAATTCCAGCCCCGCCGCCAGTATTGCCGCGCTGGAACGGCTGGCGCCGAAAGTGCAGGCGATCGGCCTCGTCGCGGTGGATCATCCCAGGGTCACCGAGGCAGTGGCGGATCTGAAGGCCAAAGGCATCCCGGTGATCGCGCTGTTATCCGACCTGGCCCAGGGCGTGCGCCATGCCTGTCTGGGGGTCAATAATCTCAAGGTCGGGCGGGTGGCGGCGGCGATGCTGGCGCGGGGCGTGCCCAAAGGGGCAGGGGGCGCGCTCGCGCTGTTTGTCGGCGGCCAGCTCTGGCATGGGCATGAGCTGCGCGAGACCGGGTTTCGCAGCTATATCCGTCGTGAGCGGCCGGATCTGGTCCTGCTCGATACCCAGATCAATCTCGACACGGATGATCTGACCTATGAGGCGGCAATTGCGCTGATGGCGCGGCATAAATCGCTTTGTGGCATCTATTGCTGCGGCGGCGGGCGCAATGGCGTGATCCGCGCGGTGCGCGAAGAGCGCCGCCATGGCGAGATCGACGTGATCGCCAATGAACTGACCGAGACGACACGGCGCGCGATGGCCGAGGGCATCGTGTCGCTGGTGATCGACACGCCATTGCGCGAGATCTGCGCCTCGCTGGTCACCCTCGCCCGACAGGCGGTCAGGGGCGAGGCGGTGGCGGAGGGCCGGGGCCAGGTTTTCCTGCCCATGCGGCTGATCCTGCCCGAGAGCATCTGACAGCGGCGGGCTGCAATGGGCCCTGAGACTGCCGTGAGGATGCAGGACTGAAGGGGCTTTGCTGCGGATCGAATCAAAGACCGGGACTTGCCGGGGGACAATTTTCTGCAAGGAAAATTGCAAGACCGCAATCGAACCCGGTGCCGCTGCCATGGGGACGGTTGCACCGTGTGAGGTCAGAAAATTCAAATAACCCAATAAGATAAATCATTTTTTTAAATCAAATCCGCGCCCGCGCGCCAGATGCACCCATTGGGATCAGGACAGATTTCTGAATTAAAGGTTGACACACTCAAATTTCTGCAATCAATATTGCCAAACTAATCAGGTTGCAATTTTACAGAAGCAGACAACCGGCATCGCGTGGAGGACGCGGGGCCGGCACGGTCGGCTGATGTCTTATCGCCTGATCCGACAGGTCGACGATGAAGGGAGAGCATCGTGAAGGATTTGGTCCCCGAGATCAGTCTTGAAGAGTTTCGCGCTCAGGTGGAGACGGTGACCACCATCGAGCATTGCCCCTCGGCCATCGCCATTGAAAAGAATATTCCGATCTATGATGGCGCGCGTGTCAGCGCAGAGATTTCACGCGAATGGGCGCGGGTGATCGGCGAGGGCGCCGGGGTTTTCGTGGTTAAAAATGCCTTTGCGGACAAAGGCGCGATTGATGCGGCCTCGGACGCGTTTCGCGCCATTATCGCGCATGAGCGTGAGACCGGCGTTGCGGCAGGCGACCATTTCGCCAAGGCCGGCGCCAATGACCGGATCTGGAACAGCCTGCAAAAGCTCTGCCTGCATGATCCGGCGGTTTATGCCCGCTATATGGCCAATCCGGTGATTGATATTGCCTGCCGCGCCTGGCTTGGGCCGGGCTATCAGATCGCAACTCAGGTGAACCAGGTCCGTCCTGGCGGCAAGGCACAGGCACCGCATCGCGACTATCACCTTGGCTTCATGTCGCCGGATCAGATGGCGCAATATCCGGATCATATCCACGCGACCGGCCCGACGCTGATCCTGCAAGGCGGCGTCGCGCATTGTGATATGCCGGTCGAGAGCGGAACCACGAAACTGCTGCCGCATTCGCAGCGCTTCCTGCAGGGCTATATTGCGGCAACCCGGCCGGAATTCCGCGACTATTTCGAGACGGCCCATGTCCAGCTGCCGCTGGAAAAGGGCGATGCGATCTTTTTCAGCCCGGCTCTGTTCCATGCGGCGGGCGAGAACAAAACCTCTGACGTTGTGCGGATGGTGAACCTGATCCAGACGGCAAGCGCTTTCGCCCGTCATATGGAGGCGATTGACCGCACGGCGATGTGCCGCGCCGTATTCCCGCATCTCGCAGCGCTGTCGCCCGGGGGCCGGCATGCGGTGATCGCGGCCACGGCGGATGGCTATCCCTTCCCGACCAATCTCGACACCGATCCGCCGATTGGCGGTCTTGCGCCTGAAACCCAGCAGGATCTGCTGGCGCGCGCGGTGTCTGAGGGCTGGGATGCCGCAAGGCTCGACGCAGCGCTGGACGCGCAGGAGGCAAAACGCCGCCCGTAACACCTGTCAAACCAGAATCCGCCATGGCTTCCGGCGGTCACAGAGGGAAGCCGCAAAGGGAGGATTACCACAATGAAATCAATGCTGAGATCGGTCGCCATCGGGGCGGTTCTTGCGGTGACCGCTATGGTCAGCTCTGCAAAGGCAGAAGGCGAGCAATTCGTCTGGATCAGCCATGGCCCGGACAGTGACAGCTGGTTCAACGTGATCAAGAATGCGATCAAGGTCACCAATGAGCAGATGGGTGTGAACACCGAATACCGTAACCCCGCGACCGGCGACCTCGCCGATATGGCGCGGATCGTACAGCAGGCCGCCGCCGCCGATGTCGACGGTATCATCGTTACCATCGCCGATTACAATGTGCTGGAAGGCCCGATCAAGGACGCCGTCGCCAAGGGGATCCCGGTCGTCACCGTGAACTCGGGCACTGTCGAAGAAAGCAAGAAACTCGGTGCGCTGCTCCATGTCGGTCAGCCGGAATATGAGGCGGGTCTCGGCGCAGGCGAGCGTGCTAAAGAGGCGGGGATCACCACCTTTCTTTGCGTCAACCACTATATCACCAATCCTGCATCGGTAGAGCGTTGCCGTGGTTTTGCCGACGGTCTGGGCGTCGAACTGGGCAGCCAGATGATCGACTCGGGCATGGACCCGTCGGAAGTCGCCAATAAAGTGAAAGCCTATCTGACCGCGAACCCCGATACCGGCGCGATCCTGACCCTTGGTCCGAATTCGGCCGAGCCCTCGATCCGTGCGGTCAAGGAACTTGGTCTCGATGGCGAAATCTATTTCGGCACTTTTGACCTGTCGTCGGAAATCTCAGGCGCGATCAAAGACGGCACCATCAATTTCGCCATCGATCAGCAGCCCTTCCTGCAAGGCTCGGTGCCGATCCAGGTTCTGACCGCCTATGTCCGTTATGGCGTGGCGCCGTCGAACTCGGTCTTCACCGGTCCGGGCTTCGTCACCAAAGAGAATATCGAATTCGTCGAGTCTCTCGCCGGCGAATATCGCTGATCTGGTGCAAGGGCCGGGGCACAAAACGCACCCGGCCCGTTTTACCTGTGGGGATTATCCAAATGACAGAAGCCGTCCAGGCTCAAAAAGACGAGCGCGTCAGAACCGTCTCGCCCTTGCGCCGCGCGCTGATCCGGCCCGAACTGGGCGGCATTTGCGGCACCATCCTTGTCTTCCTGCTGTTCGGTGCCATCGCCGGCGATTCCGGCATGTTCCGGGCCGAAGGCATCATGAACTGGACCGTGGTCTCCGCGCAGTTCATGATCATTGCGGTCGGCGCCTGCCTCCTGATGATCGCGGGCGAGTTCGACCTTTCGACCGGCTCGATGATCGGCTTTGCCGGAACCGTGATGGCGATCCTTTCCGTGCATATGGGCTGGCCGCTCTGGGCGGCAATCCTGTTTACCTTTGCCTTTTGTATGCTGATCGGCGCGCTGAACGGCTGGCTTGTGGTCAAGACCGGGCTGCCTTCTTTCATCGTGACGCTTGCATTCCTGTTCATCCTGCGGGGCCTGACAATCTGGGGCTCGGTCTATTTCACCCGCCAGACCATTATCGGCGGCGTCGCCGAGAAAGCCCAGGGCGACTGGCTTGCGCCGGTTTTTGGCGGCAAGATCCTGACCGGCTTTTTCGCCTGGATGGGCGAGGCGGGCTGGATTGCCACCTTCACCCGCGGCTCGCGCGCGGGGCAGCCGGTGGTTGACGGCATCCCGATGCTGGTTGTCTGGGCGCTGGCGCTGGTCATCCTTGGCCATCTGCTTCTGACCCGCACCAAATTCGGCAACTGGATCTTTGCTTCGGGCGGCGACGCCCAGGCCGCGCGCTATGTCGGCGTGCCGGTGAACCGGGTGAAAATCTCGATGTTCATGTTCTCGGCCTTTTGCGCCTGTGTCTTCGCCACCTGCCAGGTAATGGAATTCGGCTCGGCCGCAGCTGACCGCGGGATGCTGAAAGAATTCGAGGCCATCATCTGCGTGGTGATCGGCGGCGCGCTTCTGACCGGCGGGTACGGATCGGTGATCGGTGCGGCTTTGGGCGCTGTGATCTTCGGGGTCGTGCAGCAGGGCCTGTTCTTCGCCAATGCCGAAAGCTCGCTGTTCCGGGTCTTCCTTGGCGCCATCCTTTTGGTCGCCGTCATCATGAACACCTATATCCGCCGCATCATCACGGGAGAACGCTGATGACGACTCCAATCGTGGAAATGCGCAATATCAAGAAGAACTTCGGCCATGTAATCGCGCTGAACGGTGTCTCTTTTGATGTCAAAGCAGGTGAATGCCATTGCCTGCTGGGGGATAACGGGGCGGGGAAATCGACCTTCATCAAGACGATGTCGGGGGTGCACCGGCCCTCTTCCGGAACGATGGTGATCGAAGGCAAACCCGTCACTTTTGAATCCCCCCGTGACGCTATGGGGGCGGGCATCGCCACCGTCTACCAGGATCTCGCGATGATCCCGCTGATGTCGGTGGTGCGCAACTTCTGGATGGGGCGCGAGCCGGAAAAAGGCATCTGGCCCTTCCGCAATCTCGATATGAAAAGGGCCGAAGAGGTCACCATGTCCGAGATGAAGAAGATGGGGATCAACCTGCGCGGCCCGGATCAGGCGGTGGGCACCCTTTCCGGGGGCGAACGCCAGACCGTCGCCATTGCCCGCGCCGTTTATTTCGGGGCGAAGGTTCTGATCCTTGACGAGCCGACCTCGGCTCTGGGCGTGCGCCAGACCGCGAATGTGCTGGGCACCATCGACCGGGTCAGAAAGCAGGGCATCGGCGTTGTGTTCATCACCCATAACGTGCGCCATGCCATGGCGGTTGGCGACAGGTTCACCGTGCTGAACCGGGGCCAGACTTTGGGCACCGCGACCAAGGGCGATGTCGATGCCGCGCGTCTGCAGGATCTGATGGCGGGCGGGCAGGAACTGGCCGAGCTGGAATCCTCGCTGGGCGGCACGATTTAAGGAAAAGCGATGAGCTTTACGGACAGAAGCAATCTGCGTCAGCCCCCACTGGGGCGGCGCCTTCGCCTTGGTTTTGTGGGCGGCGGGCGGGGCGGGCTCGTGGGCAGCTGGCACTTCTCGGGCGCGCGGCTTTCGAACCATTTCGATGTCGTGGCGGGGGCGCTGTCTTCCCGCCCCGACACTGCGGCGCTCTCAGCCGCCGACTGGGTCATCCCGGCGGATCGCAGCTATAGTGACTACCGCGAGATGGCGCGGGCCGAGGCCGCCCGGCCCGATGGCATCGACGCGGTGGCGATCTGCACCCCGAATGACAGCCATGCGGCGGTGGCGATTGCCTTTCTCGAGGCCGGGATCGACGTGATCCTGGATAAGCCGATGACGGCGATGCTGCCGGATGCCGAGGCACTGGTCGCGGTGCAGCAAAAGACCGGCGTCAGCCTGACCATGACCTATCCGTTCTCGCATCACGCTATGGTGCGCCAGGCTCGCGCACTGGTCGATGAGGGTGCCCTGGGTCGCATTGCGCAGGTGCATGTCGAATATCTCCAGGACTGGAACCTGGCGGCGCAAGCCCTGGATGGCGCGCCCTGGCGGCAGGATCCCAAACGGGTGGGCCGCAGCTCGATCGTGGGCGATATTGGCACACATGCATATCACCTGCTTCATACCGTCACCGGCCTCGACGTGGCCAGTCTGCGTGCCGATATGTTCACCTGTGGCGGCGCGAAACCGCAGCCGGATACCGCCCATATCGGGCTGAAACTCAGCAATGGCGCGCCGGCGACGATGCAGCTTTCCAATGCGGCGATCGGGCAATATTGCGCGCTGAGGATCCGGGTCTGGGGCGATAAGGGCGCGCTCGACTGGGATCAGGAAAAGCCCGAAGAGCTGCGTTTCACCCCCGCCGGGGCCGAAGAGCGTATCTTCCGCAGGGGTGCCGCCCAGGGCATCCGCCCGGCAGCCGAAGCTTTGATCCATCTGCCGCGCGGCCATGGCGAGACCCTCACCGACGCCTGGGCCAATCTTTACGCCGAAGCGGGCCTGGTGATTGCCGCCCGCCGCTCAGGGCGCGATCTGGGTCAGGCCTCGACCAGGCTCTCCGGTGTCGCAGACGGGCTCAGAGGCATGAATTTCGTCGAAGCCTGCGCCGACAGCCATGAGGCGGGCGGCATCTGGACCCAGATGGCGGATCGCGACTGATCCGCCGCTTTCATGTGGCCCGCTCCCTGGTCACATGATGGCCCGGCGTTCCCTCGCGCCGGGCCAGGTTTTTAATATGGTGACGAGATGCCGATCCTTGACACGCCTGCCGCGCTGATCGCCACCCTGATCGCGGTGATCCTTGTCGGGCTGTCAAAGGGTGGTCTTGGCGGCATGAGCCTTCTGGGCGTGCCGATCATGGCGATGGTGATGTCGCCGGTGACGGCGGCCGCGATTCTGCTGCCGGTGCTGGTGGTGATGGATGTGGTCAGCGTCGCGAGCTGGCGCAAATGGGTCGACTGGCGGCTGATTGCGCTTTTGATGCCCGGCGCGCTGGCCGGGATCGGCATTGGCTGGTTCACCGCCGAGATGGTCTCGGATGCCGTGGTGCGGCTGATTGTGGGCGTGGTGTCTGCCGCTTTCGTGCTGCGCGTCCTCGGCCAGCATCTGATGCGGCGAGAGGTGCGCCCTCGCGGACAGCGCCCGGCCCAGGCGCAGGTCTGGGCCGGTATTGCGGGCTATACCAGCTTTGTTGCCCATGCCGGTGCGCCGCCGTTGCAGATCTATATGATGCCGCTGAAGCTGGATCCGAAGCTCTACACCGGCACTTTGGTGATGTTCTTCGCGATCACCAATGCGCTGAAACTGATCGCCTATTTCGCGCTTGGCCAGTTCGGGGCCGAAAACCTCACCGCCTCGGCGCTGCTTTTGCCTCTTGCGGTTGTCTCGACCTGGGCAGGGGCCTGGGCCGTCCGGCGGATGCGGGCCGATATCTTCTATCTGCTGACCTATGTCTCGGTCGCGCTGGTCGCGGTCAAGCTTATCGGGGACGGGCTGGCGGGGCTATAGATCAGGGGGTATCAGGTTCCCGTTACGGTCGGGATACGGGGCGCCTCGACATTTTGCTGCACCCGCGCTGCCACCGCGACCGTCAGCGCCTGCGCCAGACACATCGGCGCCGCCAGCGAGCGTGAGAAGGTGTAGTCATGTTCCGGCACCGGAAACAGCACGGCCGCCGATTTCGCCAGCGGTGACAGCGTGCTGTCCGAGATCGCCACGATCCCCACGCCGCGCGCGCCCGCCTCTTCGACGATGGAGACAACCTCTTTCGCATAGAACCGGAACGAGACCGCCATCAGAACATCCTTCGGCCCCATGGTGCGGGCGACATAGGTCGAAAGACCGCCTGCGGAATCCAGAAGAATGCAGCGTTTTCCGATCATGGTCAGCTGGTAGCGCATCAGCTCCACCACCGGGAGCGAGCGCATCTGACCCACAAGGTAAACCGTCTCGGCCTCCTGAAAGAGGGTCGCGGCCTGGACCAGATCTTCCTGGCGGATGTCGTTCAGCATTTCCTGCAATGAGGCGATATCGCGCACCACCAGATCGCTGAGGAAGCTCAGCTCTGAGCGCCCGCCCGAGGTGTGCAGCTCGGTTTCCAGCAGCTTGACCCGGGCCTCGAACCCCGGCGCAGCGGTTGCAAGGCGGCGCTGGAACAGCGCCTGCAGCTCTTTGAAGCCCTTATATCCCAGGGCCTGGGCAAAGCGCACAAAGCTGGACGCATGGATGCCACAGCGCTCGGCAATCGCATTGACCGATTGCACCGCGACCTCATTGGGGTTCTGGGTCAGGAAAACCGAGATCCGCTGATAGGTCTTGCTCATCTGATCATGGCGCTCATGGATGAGGCGGATCAGCTCTTCATAGTCTTTCGGCGGCGTCATATCGGTCATGCGGAGGTCTCCCTCCAGTATTTTGCAACAGGTTTTGCAAAAATCCAAGAGCCATTGCAGATCAGGCCACCGCGATGTGGAGCCCCGACGACAGCCGGGGCTCCGTTGTTCTTGCGGTATTATTGTGCCGGCGTCAGGCGCCAGAGATTGTCGCCGGTCGGATCGTCTTCGCCGCGCGCCTTGTTCACCGCCCAGATCCGGCCCTGGCCATCGGCCCGGAGCTGGTTGGTCGAGTTGCCGGCGTCAAGATTGGCGAGGATTTCGCCCTGACCATTGACCACCGTGATCGTGCCCGCACCGCGATTGGCGATATAGGCGGCATTCGAGGCCGCGTCATAGGTGACGTTCAGCGGCTGCGCGCCGACCGCCACATCATGGATCACCTCGCCTTTCGCGACATCGACCACCAGCACATTGTCCGATTGCTGCGAGACGACAAAGGCAAGGCCCTGGGCCGCATCATAGGCCACACCGGCGGCACCTTTGGCACCGGGCAGCGCGATCACTCTGACATCGCCCGATTTCAGATCGATCACGGCAAGCTCATTGGTGCTCATCGAAACATTGACGAGAATGCCCGAGGCCGGGTCGATATCCAGCGCCATCGCCGACCATGCACCGCCGCGTTCGCCCGAAGTGATGGTGATCGGTGCCAGCTGCTCCAGCGTTGCGGTGTCGAACACTTCGATATTGCCGGTGCGGGTGGCCGAGGCATAGGCCCGGCCATTCGCCTCGTCGATCACCACATCGCGGGCATGGTTGACCGAGCCCGGCGCGAATTGCCGGACCAGAGAAAGGTCGGATTGCTTATAGACCGAAATGGTGTCCTGCCGGGTGTTTGTCACCCAGACATTGCCATTCACATCATCCACGCCCACGCCGTAAACCGCGAAAAGCCCGGCATCCTCGCCATTCTCGCGCGCGGGTGCGGCCTCGGGTGTGACCTGGGCCAGCTGTTCCAGCGTATTGGCATCAAGCTTGGTCAGCGCCGATTGCTTGACCGGCGGGCGGCCGACGGCCGAGGTCACGAACACCGCATCCGAGGCTTTCGAATAAGCCACCTGATAGAGGCCACGCGTCACCGGACCATTGGCGATGGTGAATTTATCTGCGCCCGAAAGTGGCACTTCGGGAGAGATTTTCAGCGTCACCACCTCGGCGGCGGCGGGGTTTTCGGCAATGACCAGGATCGGCTGCAGCCCGGTTGCGGCATCGGCATCGACGTCAAGGTCAAAGCTGAATGCGCCTTCGGCATCGACCAGCAGCGGGCCGTCGGCGTTCAGGACATTGGGGCCGCGCATCAGGGTGATTTCCTGATCGGGGATCAGCCCTTCGCCCGAAATGGTGACCTTGCTGCCCGTATAGACCGGCGCGCCGCGCTCGGAGCTGGCGGCGCTGACGCGGCCCTGGAAATCCCGGACCGGTGTGAAGACGCTATCGGCTGAGACCGGGCCAGCCAGCAGGATCGCAAGGGTCGAGGCGCTGAGAAGCGGGCGGAATACTTTGGAAAGCATGATGTTTCTTTCTGACAGGGAGGAGCCCGGCCGGATCGTCCGGCCGGAACAATTGCGTCGCTCAGAAGGATTTGGTCAGGCCGACATAGAAGGCACGCCCTGGCTCGTTGAAGGTGTTCGACCCACCGCTGGTCTCGGTGCGGTAGATCTTCTTGTCGAGGAGGTTGGTCACACCGGCGGTCATGCGGGCGGTCTCGGTGACATCCCAGTTCATGCCGATATTGAACAGGGTGTAGCCGCCGCGCTCATTGGGGTCGGTGGTGACCGCACCGGACACCGAGCTGATCGCCGAAGGCTGGATCGGGCCGTAATGGGTGGCGCCGAGCGAGAAGCCCAGATCGTCGCGGGCCTGCCAGTCAAGCGTGGCATTGATCGTATAGTCGGGGACCAGCGAAAGCGGCTGGCCGGTGGATTTGATCTTCGAGTCGATCATATAGGTGACATTGGTGTTCAGGGAGATCGTGTCGCTGAGCCGGGTGGCAAAATTGCCCTCGATCCCCTCGACCACAGCCGGCCCGGTGTTTTCCCAGCGGAACAGGCGGTTGGTGGTGGCGCCGGGATTTTCCTGGATCTGGCCCGACTGGATCTTGTTCTTATAGTCATTGTGGAAATATGTCAGGCTGGCATTGATGCCGTTATCGCCCTCATAGGCGAACCCGATTTCCTTGTTGACGCTGATCTCGGGATCAAGATCGGGATTGCCGACCACAAAACAGGGGCCGGTCAGACGCACACCATTGACCCAGGGACAGCCATTTCCGTTGGTCGTATAGACATAGCCCGGGTTCAGCTGGAACACGTTAGGCGTCTTGAAGGCGCGGGCGATGCCGAGCTTCATCTTCCATTCATCGCTGAAACGGTATTCAGCATTCAGGCTGGGCGAGGCATTGCCGCCAAAATCGCTGGAATAGTCGTAACGCAGGCCGGGGGTGATGATCAGATTGTCCGACCATTCGATATTGGCTTCGGCATAAAGCCCGACGCGGTTCATCGCGAGAACCGGGTCGCGGCTGGCGGCATTGTTGATCAGCGTCGGGTCGGTGATGGAGCCGGGCAGGCTGGTGACGATCGAGACCGGATCGTCGATCTTCTCACGGCGGAATTCACCGCCCAGCGTCACCGTCGCGCCACGGCCGAAAAGATGCATCGGCAGGATCCATTCCGACTTGGCGGTGATGTTTTCCAGCTTGAGGGTGCGGAAGGCGAAGCTGTCATTGACGCCATCACCATCGGCATCCGCGCAATAGCTGATCCGGCCCTCGCCTGCACCGGCGACGCCTTCACAAAGCCGCGTATTGGTGGTGTTTTCCAGCTGGATAAAGCTGTTCGACGTGCCGAAATCATAGTCGCCGCGATGGGTGATCGCGAAGGTGCGGCGGTACATCTTATTGGTTTCGGTGCCGATAAGCCCCAGGTAGTCCTCGACGATATGGGGCTGGGTGGCCGAGTTCGCCGGCCAGCTGCCAAGCTGCGAGTCGCCGGCGAATTTATTGCCCTGGCGCGAGAAGTTCATCTCGAAATCCAGCTCGTGGTTCTCGGCGATCTTCCAGGTGGCCAGAGCGCCGATATCCTTGTTCGAAACACCTTCTTTGCCGGCCAGGGGCGTGGCACCGGTCGCGGTCGGAGGGTTGAGATCGGCCGCATCGCCATTGGTCTTGTTATAGCCGCCGAAGATCCGCAGGCTGAGCCTCTCGCCCACCGGGCCCGCCAGCATGAAAGACCCGCGATAGCTGTCGCCTTCCTTGCTGTTATCGGGCGCGGTGTAATGCAGCCCGACCTGACCGGTAAAACTGTCAGGGCGTTTGGTCACGATATTGACCACACCGCCCGAGGCACCCGAACCGTAGCGCGCCGCCGCCGGGCCGCGAATGACTTCGATCCGCTCGATGAGCTCTGCCGGAACCCAGTTGGAATCGCCCCGGGTGTCGCGCTCGCCATTCCGGCCCATCTTGACCGCATTGCGCGAATTGACCGGTTTGCCGTCGATCAGGATCAGGGTGTTTTCCGGCCCCATGCCGCGCAGGTCGATCTGGCGCTGGTTGCCGCGCTGACCCGAAGCCGAGGCCCCTGTCAGGTTGACGCCCGGCATCTTGCGCACGGCTTCCGAGATGTCATTCATCACCGGGGTTTTTGCCAGATCTTCTGCGGTGATGGTCGAGACGCCGAGCGCCTGTTTGATCTGGTCTTCGGCCGAAAGAACGATGGTGCCAAGTTCGACCGCCTCGTCCTCTTCCGAGCCCGACTGGGCAAGGGCCGGGGTCACCAAAAAACCGGTGGAAAGCACCAGAAACAGCGCCGTGCCGGATGCAAGGCGCGATGAATGGGTCTGCATCACAAGACTCCGTGGAATCGGGGTTTCTGGCTGGCTGAATGCGGGCTTTGGCCCGGTTCATGCCGCGACACCCGGGCGGGGCAAGCCGTTTGCGACAGAACTGTCGCGAACTGTCTCTGGCTGACGGGTTTCGCCGGATTTGTCCTGGAAATTCACTCAGGAATGTGACAACCTCGCCACGTTGTCCGGACCGGTGGTCGAGTTTACTATGGGTTTGGCTCCGGTCGGAGGAATCTCCTGGACATCATTCCGGCAGCCGAGGCTCCGGGGGCCCCTGGCGAATGCAGAAGACATCCATACCGAAACTGCTGGTGGTCGATGACGCCGCCGATATCCGCGATCCGCTTTGCCACTATCTCGCGAAGAACGGGGTGGAAGCGGTTGGCGCCGCATCGGCGGATGAGGCGCGGGCGGTTTTGCACGATGAAACGATCAGCCTCATCATCCTTGATCTGATGATGCCGGGCGAAGACGGGTTAAGTTTTTACCGCGCGCTGATGAACAGCAGCACCGGGGCGCGCATTCCGGTGATCATGCTGACGGCGCTGCACAGTGACGCCAATAAGATCCGGGGCCTCGATCTGGGCGCTGATGATTATGTGACCAAACCCTTCAATCCGCGCGAGCTTTTGTCGCGCATTCATGCCGTTTTGCGGCGGGGCAGCCTCGCAAAGCCCGGGCCGGCGCGGGAAAGACGGCGTTTTGCCGGGATCGTGCATGATCCTCAGCTACAGGCGGTACTGCTGCCCGACGGGGCCGAGGTCGGGCTGACCTCGGGCGAGAACCGGCTGCTTGAGGCGCTGCTTGATCATGCGGGCGGGGTCCTGAGCCGCGAGGACATCGCAAAGCTGATCAGCCGAAAGGGGGATACGACGACGATGCGTGCCGCCGACAATTGCATTTTCCGGCTGCGGCGCAAGCTTGGGGACAATGCGCGGGCGCCGAAGATCCTGCTGACCGACTGGGGTGGCGGCTACCGGATTGTTGACGATGTCCGGCCGGACGGCTGAGGCATGCAGTTTCGTCTTCCTGACAGTATCCATGGCCGTTTCGCGCTTTTGCTGATTGCCTCGCTGTTGTTTTGCAATGTCGCCGCCGCCTGGCTTCTGGCGCAGGAAGGGTCGGCCTTTGACCAGGCGATCCGGGTGCAGCATGATATGGGTCGTCTGGTCGCGCTGATCGACACCATTGAAGAGACCGACCGCGAGACCGGCGAGGCGATCGTCACACGCTCGATGACCGGCTACACCCGTTTTTCCATCGAACCTGACCCGCTGACCCGCAATGCGGGGGAGGAGCTGGGTGATATCGCCGATGAGATCCGCCGTGCGCTGCCGAACCATGTGATCCTGGTGGCCCGGCCCGTCGCCCGGCAAAGCGCCGATCTGCGCAGCCCGGCGCTTCTGATCATCTCGGTCCAGCTGGCCAAGGGCGTGCGTCAGGAGGAATGGCTCAATTCACTGGTCTATCCGCTGGGTCTCTCCAATGTCTGGCGGCAGAAATCGACGTTTTTCATCCCGCTGATCGCGTCGCTTTCGGTGGCACTGGCGATCGGGCTTTTCTTCCTGAACCAGATGACGCGCCCGCTGCAAAAGCTGGCCGCTGCCTCGCTGGCGGCAGGGCGGGGGGATCATTCGGTGCGCCTGACTGAAACCGGCCCGCGCGAGATCCGCGATGCGGCGACGTCGTTCAACACGATGCAAAGCCAGATCGCCGCATTTGAAGAAGACCGGCGACGGATGCTGGCGTCAGTCGGCCATGACCTGCGCACGCCAATCACCAGCCTGCGGTTGCGCGTCGAAGGGGTAGATGAGGATGCGCTGCGCCTGCCGATGATCCGCATCCTCGAAGATATGACGGTTATGACCGATGATATCCTGCGCTACACCACCGGATCCGGGCCGGAAGAAGAGCGCCGTGAGACCGATCTGCGCGAGGTGCTGGCCGGTCTTTGCGCGGGGGCGGGGGTACATCTCGCGGCGCATGAGCCGGTGATCGCTCCGGTGCAGGAGGTGGCGATCCGCCGCGCCGTTTGCAATCTGATCGACAATGCGCAGCGCTATGCGGGCTCGGCCCGGGTGAGCCTTGAACGTATCCGGGGGGCGGCGGTGATTACGGTCAGCGACCGCGGCCCGGGGATCCCGGAGAACCGGCTTGCCGATGTGCTGCAGCCCTTTGTCCGCGGCGAGGAAAGCCGCTCACGCGAGACCGGCGGCATTGGTCTCGGCCTCGCGATCACCCGCAAGATCGTCGCAGCGCATGGCGGCACGATGGCGCTGAGGAACCGGGCGGGTGGCGGCCTGGAGGTGGAATTGCAGCTGCCATCTGGCCAGGTTCAGCCGGGTTTGGCGGAGTGAACCGGGCCAGAAATCAACTTTTGCCTCCAAAAAGGCGGGCCCAGAATCCCGGTGGTTTTCCGGCTTCTGCTCCGGCATCAATTGCAGCCCCGGCGGGCTGGCTGCGGGCGGCGCGGCGTTGCCCCGCTTTCACCTCGAGCGCGGCCCGGCCAGCATCGCTCAGCCGGTAGCGCCGCGCGGTCACGATGCGCAACAGGCCAAGATCGGTCAGCCGCTCGGCCAGGGCTACCACCTCTTCGCCACGCGGATCGTCTTTCAGCGACAGGATCCCGCCCGGCGCGATTTGTGCTTCGGCAAGCAATGCCTTCTGGGGCGCAGAGAGGCCCTTTTCTGTCATCGCCGACCTGTCATGGCGCGCCGCCTGTTCCTTGCCATCTTCCCCCCGGCATCTGCCTTGCGGTCGAGTTTACCCCAATGCGGCACGAACAGCAGTGCAATTCTCGATGAGCGGCGCGCGAGGCGCTCAACCAGTGTCGAAACCACGCCCTGGCCCCGCCGCAGTCTGTTGGGGTATTTGATCGTATTGGTCTTGCGCCGCATATGCCCCCCTCCACGCGTCCGGGCCGCTTTCGCGCCCGCCGCCGAGGGGCGCTGCTCTGTCTCGGGCAGATCGGCGGTGAAGATCGATGAAGAGAACCCCGTGCCAATTGCAGTTCGATCAGGGCCGGGCGGATCCAGAAGGTGGCAGCACCTTCGACACGCCCCTACTCGCCGCCGGTCACCTGGCCATCAGGCGCGCGGGCAGCGGCAATGGGCTTTTGCACAGCGTCAAACGCGGCGCGGTCAGTCAGCGGCCCGACCAGCGGCGCAGAGATCAGGGGGAGCCCGATGGAGGCCGGGGCCCCGGCCTTGCGCAGCCAGGGAAGCAGTGCCCGTGTGATGCGCTCCTGCACAAAGAGCCGTCCGGGTTCGGTTCACGCCGCCCGATGCTCCGCCCCGGGAGCCGCACCGGCTTGCCGCGCCGAAGGGCCGGAACGAGGCGCCAGATGCGGAAGGCCGCATACGGGCAGGTGATAGCATCACTGGCAGGCGTGTGATTGCTTCGCCGGTGACCGGCGAGAATGGCGCAAGGCTGCTGCGGGTACAAAGCGCCGGATCGAGCCTCAGGCGGGTCAGAATGGCGACGGCAGAGCCAGAGCGCCTGGCCGGGTCTTGTGCTGAACCGGGCTGAGCTGATGCCTTTGCGGAGCGATCCACAGAGGTTCGGCCCCGTCAGGGTTCGCTTTCGCCCGGGCCAGCCGCAAGGCGCGTGATTCCGGCGAAGATCTGTTGCCAGGCGGCGTCATCCAGCCCGATCAGCCCAAAGCTCCTGAGGAAAAACACCCCCTCGCTGGCTAGAAAGGCAATGGCGGCGTCGCGGTCTTCGGGGCGGCTGACATCAAGCCCGCCCAGCCGCCTGTCATACCAGGCCCGGGTTTCAGCCACCTGGTCCGGGCTTTGGAAAATCGCGGTCATCATCATGGCCGAGCGGGCAAAATCGGCATCGGCCGCCGCGACATTGGCGCGGACATGGCTTTGGATCACCGCCTGTGGCGTCGGGTCGGGGCCAAGGTCGCCCAGCACATCGGTTTCGAAACTGTCCGACCAGCGGTCGACCATGGCGCGGATCAGGTTCTCTTTGGTGCCAAAGGCATATTGCACGCCACCGCGCGTGACCCCGGCGGCTTTTGCCAGAGCGCCAAAGCTCAGTCCCGCCGCGCCTTCAGCCGCGACAATTGCTTCCGCCGCATCAAGCAGTTTCTCGCGGTCTATGCTGCGCGGGCGTCCCGACATCTTGGCTCTTTCATTTCAATGCAGTTGTATTTATATTGCAGCCGGGGCGCATGACGCCCTCACCGAGTAACGGATCCCTCCGATGTCTGCCGCCAATCGCTGGCTTGTTCTTGCCATTATCTCAAGTGCCCTGTTCCTGATCGTCATCGATATGACGGTTCTCTATACCGCATTGCCGCGCCTGACCCATGATCTCGGTGCTACGGCAACCGAGAAACTCTGGATCGTCAATGCCTATCCGCTGGTCGTAGCCGGGCTTTTGCCTGGGCTGGGGACGCTCGGCGACCGGCTGGGCCATAAGCAGATGTTCCTTGCGGGGCTGGGCGTCTTCGGCCTCGCCTCGGTGGTCGCCGCTTTCTCGCCCACGCCTTCGATGCTGATCTTCGCGAGGGTGCTGCTGGCGCTAGGGGCCGCGATGATGATGCCGGCCACGCTGTCTTTGATCCGGCTGACCTTCACCGATGAGAAAGAACGTGCATTCGCGATCGGCATCTGGGCGGCGGTCGCCTCGGGTGGGGCGGCGCTTGGCCCGGTGGTGGGCGGCGTGCTGCTGGAATGGTTCTGGTGGGGTTCGGTCTTTCTGATCAATGTGCCGGTGGTGATCCTGGCGCTGATCAGCGGCGCAATGCTCCTGAAGCGGCGTCCGGGCAATCCTGACAGCCCCTGGGATCTGGCCGGATCGGTCCAGGTGATGGTCGGACTGGTCGGCCTCGTCTTTGCCATCAAGGAACTTGCCAAACGCGAACCGGATCTGCTGGCGCTGGCGCTTTCGGCGGGGATCGGGGCGCTCGCCATGTGGATCTTCCTGCGCCGCCAGCTGCGCGCGAGCCGACCGCTGATCGACTTCAGCCTGTTCCGCAATGCCCGGTTTTCGGCCGGTGTGGTGACCGCGCTGACCGCTTCGGCGGCGCTGATCGGGTTCGAGCTGGTGTTCAGCCAGCGTCTGCAGCTGGTCGATGGGCTCTCTCCGCTTGAGGCCGGGCTGCTGATCCTGCCGATCCCGCTGGCCTCGTTCCTGTCCGGGCCGCTGACCGGGCTGGCGCTGCCGCGTCTTGGCGCGTCACGGGTGCTCTGGGGGTCGCTTCTGTTGTCAGGCTTCGCGCTGGCGGCCTATCTGGCACTGCATCAGGGCCCGGCCTGGGCCTGGCTGGCCGCCCTGACGGTGATGGGCTTCGGGATCGGCGCGGCGATGACCGGAGCGTCGGTCGCGATCATGCTTTCGGCGCCGGAAGAGCGGGCGGGCATGGCGGCCTCGGTCGAGGAAGTGTCCTATGAGCTGGGCGGCGCCCTTGGCGTGGCGCTGCTGGGCAGCCTGATGTCAGCGCTTTACACCCGCAGCCTCGTTCTGCCCGAAGGCATCGCCATCGCAGGCGAGGCGCGCGACAGTCTCGACGAGGCGCTGATCCTTGCGGCCAGCCTGCCGCAGCGTGAGGCCGATCAGGTGATCACCCTGGCCCGCGCGGCCTTTGAACAGGCTTTCACCGGGGTCACCGTCGCGGCCATTCTTGCCCTGGTCCTTGCCGGGCTGGTGATCCGCCACAAGACCCGCGACCAGGCTGGCGCAGAAAAGGGCGAAGAGATCCGCCCGCATGCCTGACTGACAGACCCGGCGCGGCGCCTGTTGCCGCGTCGGTAATCCGCCGCAATCTTGTCGAACTTTAATCATAACGGGAGGGTAGACAGTACGGGCCGCTGTGTTCTTTGGCGGTCTTCCTCGTGTGGAACCCTCACCATGCCAACGTATAATGGTTCGAACGGCAATGATGCTCTGACGGGCAGTAACAGCGCCGATACGCTTAACGGCCGCGCGGGAAACGACACACTTTACGGCGGCGGTGGCAATGACGTTCTGAACGGCGAGGCCGGCGACGATCTTCTCTATGGCGGCGCGGGCAATGACTCGCTCTATGGCGGCGATGGGGCGGATACTCTGGTCGGCGGCGAGGGCGCAGATTACCTGAGCGGCGGCGCCGGTCTTGATATTGTTGATTATTCGGCCTCCAACGCAGCGGTGAATGTCAACCTGACGACCTGGACCGGGTCGGGAGGCCATGCTGCCGGCGACACTTATGCAGGCGTGGATGGCATTGTCGGGTCCAGCTACGACGATACGCTGATCGGTTATGACGAGATGGGGACCGGGGCCGATTCCTATACGAACCATATCAGCGGCGGCGCCGGAAACGACAGTATCGAGGGCCGCGGCGGCGACGATTCGCTTTATGGCGGCACCGGCAATGACACGATTTACGGCGGCACCGGCAATGATACGGTCGAGGGCGGTGAGGGCAATGATACGCTCTATGGCGATGCCGATAACGACATTATCCGCGGCGATGGCGGCAGCGATCTGATCTATGGCGGCGCCGGCAATGACACAGCCTTTGGCGGTGACGGCAATGATATTCTATATGGCGATGCCGGGAATGATACGCTTTACGGTGATGTCGGCGATGACCGGCTTTACGGCGGCGCGGGATCTGATCTGCTTTATGGCGGCGCGGGCCGCGACTCGCTTTACGCCGATGGCGGCAATGACACGCTTTACGGCGGTGACGGCAATGACGTCTTTTACATCAATACCACGACCGGGCAGATTCTGATCGCCGATTTCGGCACCGGCAATACCGGGGCGATCAATGACGGCAACAGCCTCAACAATGACTTCGTCGACCTGACCGCCTATTACAATCACGCGGCACTGGACGCCTGGAATGCCGCACATCCCGGCCAGACCTATGGCAATCCGCTGCAATGGATGCGCGCCGATCTGGCGGATGGGGTGCTGAACGCGGTTGCGGGCGGGCTGCGGATCCAGAATGGCGGCATGACGGTCGACGCCATGGCGCTGAACACCGAAACGACCGGTGTGATCTGTTTCACGCGCGGCACCAGGATTGCGACGCCCAGGGGCGAAATTGCGGTCGAAGATCTGGTGGCGGGCGATCTCGTGCTGACACTGGATCACGGGCCGCAGGTGCTGCGCTGGATCGGCTCGCGCCAGGTAAGCGCGCCGCAGATGCAGGCGGATCCGGGGCTGCGCCCGGTCCGGCTCCGGGCGGGAGCGCTTGGCAATGGTCTGCCGCTGCGCGATCTTGTCGTGTCGCAGCAGCACCGGTTTTTGATGTCCTCGCGCATTGTCAGCCATCTTTTCGCGCGGGAGGGGATCCTGCTTGCGGCAAAGCATATGAGCGGTTTTGACGGGATTGCGATCTGCGAGGACGCGTCAGAGACCGAATATTTCCATCTGCTGTTTGATGCTCATGAAGTGATCCACGCCGAGGGGGCGGCAGCGGAATCCTTCCTGCCCGGGCCTGAGGCGCAGAAAATGCTGCGCCCCGGCGCGCTGGCCGAGATCCTTACGGTCCTGCCAGGGCTTGCCACGCGCCTGCCTGATCCGGCGCGGCGGCTGCTCAACGGCCGCGAGGGCCGCGATCTGGTGCGGCGCCATCTCCGGCACGGGCTTTGTGCCTGTGATCAGATGCAAGGCTCTGCCGCCGAAATGCGGCACAGCGCCTGAGAAATGCCTGGCTCAGCCGGCGGCGCGGAATTCCAGCCGGCCGGCGATCCAGATTGCGATGATCGAACAGACTGCCCCGGACAGCAGGTATAGACCGGCGGCCGGCAGCCCAAGGGACGAGGCCAGGAACAGCGCCGTGATAGGTGCGAAACCGGCGCCAAACATCCAGGCCAGATCCGAGACGATGGCCGAACCGGTATAGCGGTTCTTCGCCCCGAAGAGCGCACCGACCGCGCCCGAGCTTTGGCCGAAGCTCAGCCCCAGAATGGTCCAGCCCAGCAGCAGATAGACCACCTCGCCGCTGCGCCCGCCCGACAAAAGCACCGGTGCCGCGATGGCGAAAAGCCCGATCAGAACGGCGGTGGCCTGCAACAGCCGACGCCGTCCGAATGCATCTGCAAGCCAGCCCGAAAGGATCACCGCAAGGATCCCGTTCGCGGCGGCCCCGGCATCAAGCAGCAGATATTCTCCAATGGTTTCATCGGTGTAAAGGTTGATCCAGGACAGCGGGAACACAGTCACCATATGGAACATCGCGAATGTGGCCAGCGGCACGAAAATACCAAGGACCACGGTGCTCCCATCTTCGCGCAGCGTCTGCCCCACCGGGGTCGGCTGCAATTCGCGTGAGGTATAGAGCTCCTGGAATTCATGCGAGGCGACGATGCGCAGCCGCGCGAACAGCGCCACCACATTGACCGCGAAGGCCACAAAGAACGGATAGCGCCAGCCAAATTCCATGAAATCCTGCAGGCTGAGGCTGTGGAGCAGATAGGCGAACAGCAATGTCGCCACGATAAGCCCGATCGGCGCCCCCAGTTGCGGCACCATCGCGTAAAGCCCGCGCTGATGTTTTGGCGCGTTCATCGCCAACAGCGACGGCATCCCGTCCCAGGCGCCGGCCAGCGCCAGACCCTGACAGATCCGCAGCACGGCCAGAATGACCACCGACCAGATCCCGACCGTCTCATAGGAGGGCAAAAGCCCCATCGCCACCGTGGCCGTGCCCATCATGAAAAGTGCGATGGTCAGCTTTGCCACCCGCCCGATCTGCCGGTCAAGCCACATGAACAAAAGCGAGCCGATGGGGCGTGCGACAAAGGCCAGCGCCAGCAGGCCAAAGGACATCAGCGTGCCCGAAAGCGGATCGGTGAAAGAAAACACCAGTTTCGGGAAGACGATCACTGCGGCGATGGCAAAGACGAAGAAATCGAAAAACTCTGACGCGCGGCCGATGATGACGCCGACCGCGATGTCAGAGGGCGACACGGAATGGATCGCTTCGTTGCTGGTATCACTGCGGCCAGTGGCGGAAGAGTTCGACATCTGAATGGGGTCCCGGCTGGTTCAGGAATTGGGCAGGATCAGAAGCGCCGGATCTGCCCCGGCCCCCTTTTGCAGGGGTCGCGGTGGGGCGCCTGTACTCACTTGCCCCTGAATTCGGTATATCCGGCATATGGCAAAACGCCGCATGTTCTGCGCCGCCGCATGACGTTAGGCGATAGAGGCGAGGGGACCTGGCAGTCAGGCCCGCCCAGCGTGACCACTTCGGCAGATGAAGGCAGTCATATGAAATCATTTATAAAATCCCCGGCGACTCTTTTGAGTGTCGCGGTTCTGGCACTGGCGGGATGCAAGGCAGAAGTGCTGGCCCCCGCAGGGGATGTCGCCGCAAGGCAGCGCGATCTGCTGGTGCAGACAACGCTTCTTATGCTTCTCATCATCGTGCCGGTGATGTTGCTCACGCTGTTTTTCGCATGGAAATATCGCAGCAAAAACAAAGAGGCAGACTATCAGCCCGACTGGGATCATTCGACCAAACTCGAGCTGGTGATCTGGGCAGTGCCGCTTTTGCTGATCATCTGTCTCGGCGCGCTGACCTGGGTGGGGACCCACCTTCTGGACCCGTATAGGCCGCTTGATCGCGTAGATGTGAACACCCCCGTCACCGAAGACCACGAGACCCTGAAGGTCGAAGTGATCGCGCTCGACTGGAAATGGCTGTTCATCTACCCCGACCAGGGGATCGCCACGGTGAACCGCCTTGTGGTGCCCGAAGATACGCCGGTTGAATTCAGCCTGACCTCGTCCACGGTGATGAATGCCTTCTACATCCCCGCCATGGCCGGGATGATCTATGCCATGCCGGGGATGGAGACCAAGCTCCATGGCGTGCTGAACGAGCAGGGCGATTACAAAGGCATCGCCTCGCATTATTCCGGCGCCGGGTTCTCGGGGATGCATTTCGTGACCACGGTGACCGATCAGGCCGGGTTTGACGGCTTTGTCTCCGAGACGAAGGCGGCGGGCGGGATGCTTGACCGCGACACCTATCTGCAGCTTGCGGCCCCAAGCCAGAACGAGCCGCCGCGTGGTTATGGCAGTGTTGATCCGGTGCTGTTCGCGCGGGTCGTCAATATCTGTGTCGAAGAGGGAAAGATCTGCGTCGCCGAAATGATGCAGATTGACGCCGCAGGCGGCGCGGGGCGTGCCGGCGTTCTCAATCTGATGCCGCGATATGCCAGCGCCGATGGCCGCAGCCTCGCGATCCCGGTGCTCGGCGGCAATGCCAATATGATCCAGGGGTTCTGTGGCCCGGATGAAGAAGCCAGGATGCTGAGCCAGCGCGTCGTCATCGCGCCGCGCGAAGTGACTGCGCCCGGCCCGATGCGCGGGGCCGGTCTGACGCCGCCGTCAGGCCTTTTCGGCCGGGCCAATACCCAGTTCAGCCAGATCGCGCCGGAACCGGCTGCGGGCGAAGATTTCTGAAAGGACGCTGAGAAATGGCAGATGCGCCGGGCGCTCAGCCCACAACCTTTCTTCTGGGTCGCCTGAACTGGGAGGCCATTCCGAAAGACCCGATCATCTGGGTCACCTTTGCCGGTGTCGTTCTGGGTGGCCTCGTGCTGCTGACCGCGCTGACGAAGTTCAGGCTCTGGGGCTATCTCTGGAAAGAGTGGTTCACATCGGTCGATCACAAGAAGATCGGCATCATGTATATCATCCTCGCGCTGATCATGTTCGTGCGCGGCTTTGCCGATGCGCTGATGATGCGGCTGCAACAGGTCTGGGCCTTTGGCGGGTCCGAGGGCTATCTGAACTCGCACCATTACGATCAGGTCTTCACCGCGCATGGCGTGATCATGATCTTCTTCGTGGCGATGCCCTTCATCACCGGGCTGATGAACTACCTCGTGCCCCTGCAGATCGGGGCGCGCGATGTGTCCTTCCCCTTCCTGAACAATTTCTCGTTCTGGATGACGGTGGGCGGCGCAGTGACCACCATGGCATCCCTGTTCATCGGGGAATTTGCACAGACCGGCTGGCTGGCCTTCCCGCCACTGTCGGGGCTGCAATCAAGCCCCTATGTCGGTGTCGATTATTACATCTGGGGCCTTCAGGTCGCGGGCGTGGGGACCACGCTGTCGGGCATCAACCTGTTGATCACGATCCTGAAAATGCGCGCGCCCGGCATGACCCTGATGCGGATGCCGATTTTCACCTGGACCTCGCTTTGCGCCAATATCCTGATCGTGGCCTCTTTCCCGATCCTGACGATGACGCTGATCCTTCTGACGCTGGACCGCTATCTCGGCACTGCCTTCTTCACCAATGAGGCGGGCGGCAATGCGATGATGTATGTCAACCTGATCTGGATCTGGGGCCACCCCGAGGTCTATATCCTGATCCTGCCGCTGTTCGGTGTGTTCTCGGAGGTCACCTCGACCTTCTCCGGCAAACGGCTCTTCGGCTATTCGTCGATGGTCTATGCGACGATCTGTATCACGATCCTGTCTTACCTCGTCTGGCTGCACCACTTCTTCACGATGGGGTCTGGGGCAAGCGTCAACTCCTTCTTCGGGATCACCACGATGATCATCTCGATCCCGACCGGGGCAAAGCTCTTCAACTGGCTCTTCACCATGTATAAGGGCCGCATCCGGTATGAGCTTCCGATGATGTGGACCATCGCCTTCATGCTGACCTTCACGGTGGGCGGGATGACCGGCGTGCTGCTTGCGGTGCCGCCGGCGGATTTCGTGCTGCATAACTCGCTTTTCCTGGTCGCGCATTTCCACAATGTGATCATCGGCGGCGTGCTGTTCGGCCTGTTTGCCGCGATCAACTTCTGGTGGCCCAAGGCCTTTGGCTACAAGCTGAACGTCTTCTGGGGCAAGGTCTCGTTCTGGTTCTGGGTCGTGGGCTTCTGGATGGCCTTCATGCCGCTCTATGTGCTGGGGCTGATGGGCGTCACCCGCCGTCTGCGCGTGTTCGATGATCCAAGCTATCAGATCTGGTTCGGCGTTGCGGCCTTTGGCGCGGTGCTGATTGCCATCGGGATCGCGGCGATGTTCGTGCAGATGGGCGTCTCGATCTGGAAGCGGGGCGACCCTGCGATGCGCGACGAGACCGGCGATCCATGGGACGGGCGGACGCTGGAATGGGCGACCTCTTCACCGCCGCCGGATTACAACTTTGCCTATACGCCGGTCAGCCACGGGCTTGACACCTGGTGGGATATGAAACGCGAAGGGGCCGCGCGCCCGACCGGCAAATATCACGCCATCCACATGCCGAAGAATACCGGCATGGGTGTGGTGCTTTCTGCGATTGCGACCATCTTCGGTATGGCGATGATCTGGTATATCTGGTGGCTCGCGATCCTGTCCTTCGGGGCGCTGATCGTGGTCGCGATCTGGCATACCTTCAACTACAACCGCGACTTCTACATCCCGGTCTCTGAGATTGAGGCGAAAGAGGCCGCGCGCACCAGACAGCTGCAAGCAGCGGCGGGGGGCTGATCATGAGCGTTTTTTCTCCCGCCAACCCCGCCGCGATCTATGCGCAAAACAACCCTGAGGCGGTCGCGAAATACTGGGACAAGTCTGAACATCACCCGGAAGAGGGGGCGTCGACCCCCCTCGGATTCTGGGTCTATCTGATGTCCGATTGCCTGATGTTCGCGGTGCTTTTCGCGGTCTATGGGGTGCTTGGCACCTCCTACGCTGCGGGCCCGGGGCCAAAGGTTCTGTTTGATCTGAACCTTGTCGCGATCAACACGGCGATGCTTCTCTTCTCGTCGATCACCTTCGGCTTTGCGATGCTTTCTATGTATGCCGGGCAGAAGGGGCGGATGCTGGGCTGGCTTTTTGTCACGCTGCTTTTCGGCCTCGCCTTTCTCGGGATCGAGATTTACGAGTTTTACCACCTGATCCATGAGGGCGCGGGTCCTGGCCGCTCTGCCTTCCTGTCGTCTTTCTTTGCGCTGGTCGGCACCCATGGGCTGCACGTCACCTTCGGGTCAATCTGGCTGGTGACCATGATGGTGCAACTGTCGGTCAAAGGCATCACCGGGCCGAATATCCGCCGGATGAGCTGCCTGTCGATGTTCTGGCACTTCCTTGACGTCATCTGGATCGGCGTTTTCACCTTTGTCTATCTGCTGGGGATGATCTGATGGGCGCGCATCACGACACGCATGGCCAAAGCGGGGGCCAGGATCATGGGCATGGCAGCCATGCCAGCTATATCAGGGGCTTTATCCTGTCGGTGATCCTGACCGCGATCCCCTTTGCGGTGGTCATGTCCGGCGGTTTTGAGAGCCGGCTTGCGACCATCGCGCTGATCGTGGGCTTCGCGGTGGTGCAGATCATCGTCCATATGATCTATTTCCTGCATATGACCACCAGGCACGAGGAGGGCTGGACCATGATGTCCACCATCTTCACGCTGATCGTGGTGGTGATCATGCTCGCGGGCTCGATCTGGGTCATGTATCATATGAACACCAATATGATGCCGCAGATGAACCACGAGGCCTTGCAGGGTTTCGGGTCGTGACGGTCCGGCGCAGCGGCGCGGCGGGTATCGTCGCGCTGGTGCTGGCTGCGCTGGTCTTTGCCGGGCTGATCGGGCTGGGCGTCTGGCAGGTCCAGCGCCTGGCCTGGAAGACAGATCTGATCGCCCGGACCGAAGCACGGCTGATGGCAAAGCCGGTGCCCCCCCCGGGGGCGGCGGATTTCGCAGCGATTGAGGCGCCGGAATATATGCGCCTCGCGCTGACGGGTCAGTATCTCGAAGTGCCATCGACCCTGGTGCAGGCGCTCACGGTGCAGGGGCGCGGCTTTTGGGTCATGAGCCCTTTCATCAGCTATGATGGCCAGTTCATCCTGATCAATCGCGGCTTTATCCCCGAAGCCGCCCGCGACATGCTGCCCGCCCCGCCCCGGGGCGAACAGCGGCTCACCGGGCTTTTGCGGCTGAGCCAGCCCGATGGCGCTTTCCTGCGCTCAAATGATCCGGCGGCGGGGCGCTGGTTCTCGCGCGATGTGCTGGCGATTGCGGGGTCTTTGGGGCTGCCGCAGGTGGCGCCCTGGTTCCTCGATCTGGGGCAGCCGGGCGAGGCGGTGGCGCCGGGCACGCTGCCGGTGCCGGGGCTGACGGTGGTAGAGTTCCGAAACAGCCATCTCGGCTATGCGGCCACCTGGTTCGCGCTGGCGGGGATATGGGCGTTTGGCCTGTTCATGCTGTGGCGACCAGAGCGCAAAGCAACCCTATAGCGCGCAGTTATACTTCGTGTGCAGTAGGATCTGCGAGGCCGCAGGCTGCACCGTGACACCCCGCGCCGCATCGCGGATCCAGAGCGCGGCCTGGGAAAGCTCGGCGGTGAAATCATGCGAGATCACGAAATCCATCACGCCGCTGCTCAGGAGATCGCGGGAATGTGGCGTCAGCTCATGACCGACAAAAACCGGATCACGGTCGCGGCCAAGCGCCTCGAGCGCCCAGGCGATGCCGCGATTGGCGCCGGCGACATTATAGATCGCCAGCGGCACGCCATAGTCGCGGAAATGGCTGATCAGCTGCTGATGCGTGGTCTCGGGGTCGTCATTGGCGATCACCTGTTCCTGGACACGCAGATGCGGAAAATCGCTGCGCAACACGCGGCGAAAGCCCATCACGCGCTCCTGCTGGCAGCGAAAGGGCACGCTTGAGACGATGAGGATGCTGGCGCGGTTTTGCGAGAGGCGGCTGCCAATCAGCAAAGCCGCCACGCTGCCGGCGGCATATTGGTCATTGCCGACATAGGCGGCGCGGCGCGAGCTGGGCAGATCGCTGGTCAGGCAGACCACTGGCACGCCCTGGTGGCCCAGCTTGCGTAAGGCCGCATTGATCGCGGGATGTTCGCGCGCGACCACGATCACCCCGTCCGACCCGCAGCCACCCTGTTCGATCTGGCGGGCGAAAAGCGCCGGATCGGCCTCGCGGGTGGTCAGATAAAAGCCGCTGATCCGCACCCCGGGAAGCGAGCGGTTCACCGCATCGGCGGCCGCATCCATCGCGGCGTTGAAGCTTGTGCCGGATTCGCAGAACAGCCGCAGATCCAGCGCCTCCTCACGGCCCTGGTTTTCCTGGCTGAGCTTGTCGAGCGCCGCCACAACCCGGTTGCGGGTCTTTTCCCGCACCCCCGGCCGGTTGTTCAGCACGCGGTCAACTGTTGCAGGGCCAAGGCCAGAAAGCCGCGCGACCTCTTTTACCGTTGGGCCTTTCCAGCCCTGAATGCGGGAATTTTCCGTCATTTCCGCCCCCCTCTGCCGCCCAAAGGCACCCGAAGACTGATGCGACCTCAAATGATGTGATTTGCATCAGAAACAGCCATTCAATCATCTTTCGCAATTTTCTCATGATTGCAATATTCATTGCACCCTTGGAGGAGGAGATAAGATGATGACGTTCAAAGGCTGGATTCTGGCCGCGACCGCGCTTGCGACCACCGCCCTCACGGCGACCCTTCCGGACGCCGCCATGGCGCAAGATGGTGAAAAACTGCGCTTCGTCGTGGTCTCGCATATCGGGTCCAACGATCCGAATATGAACTGGCTGACCATGGCGATGGAGGAATTCGGCAAGAAATACCCTGATGTTGAAGCCGAATATATCTCGACCAACAATTATTCGATCCAGGAACATGTGCGGCTGCTGGAACAGGCGATTGCCACCCGTCCCGACGGGATCGCGGTGCCGATCGTCAGCCCGGACGCATTTGAAGGCCCGCTGCGCCGCGCCATCGACTCCGGGATCCCGGTTGTAGCCTTCAACATCGCCGATGGCCGCCCCGAGGGCGAGCGGATTCCTTACGTCACCTATGTCGGCGGCGACGAGTTGCTGACTGGCCGCAAGCTGGGCGAATTTGCCCTGTCGCAGGTCGAGGCGGGCGTGGTGCCGGCCCCGACCCGGGTGGTCTGCGCCAGCCATGACAGCGCGCATGAGGGGCTGAAAAAGCGGTGCGCCGGGATGCGTGAAGTGATGGAGGCGTCGGGCGCCAAATTCGACGAGCTGTTCATCGGGGCCGAACCCGCCACCGCGCGCAATACGCTGCAATCTTATCTCTCGGCCAATACAGACACCAATTACATCTTCACTGTGGCCGGCTGGTCGGCACCCTGGGCCTGGGGGGTCGCGAATGAGATGGGGCTTTCGCCCGATGTCGATATGGAGGGCGTGACCGTTCTGACCGTCGACGAAGGCCCGGTCTCGATTGAGGGCGTCCGTCAGGGGCATGTCCTTGCCACCAACAGCCAGGGGTTCTGGCTGCAGGGCTATGCGCCGCTGGAATGGCTCTACTGGAATGTAAAACATGGCTATGCGCCGCAGCAGGACATTCTGACCGGCCCGATCATCATCACCAGAGAAAACGCTGACAAATGGTCTGATCTGGTCCGCAGCGTCTTTGGCGAAGAGGCCTATAATCAGCAAAACACCTGGTAATCCTGGTGCCATTGCCGGCCGGGGGGCGTCTCCCGGCCAGTCCTGCCAACGCGCCGCATATGCCCGCCTGCCAGAGGAAGATCCTCATGCGAACCCCCCTGCAAGCTCTCGTCCGGAGCCAGAGCTTCGGCGCCGTGATCGGTGTCGTGCTGATGCTTGCCGTCTTCAGCATTGTTGACTTCTCTGGCTGGTGGCGCAGCCAGACGCTGGCGAATGTGGCGCATTTCTCGGCCATACTCGGCCTTGTTGCGATGGGCCAGGCGCTGGTGATCATCACAAAGGAAATCGACCTCTCTGTCGGGTCGGTCTACGGGCTTACGGGCGTCGCCTTCATCACTTTCGAGCCGCAATATGGGGTCGGAGGCGCCATTATCCTCGCGCTGCTGATCGCGGCGCTGGTGGGGGCGGTCCAGGGCCTGCTGGTTGTGAAGGGAAAGCTTCCTTCGATGATCGTGACGCTGGGCGGTCTCTTTGCCGCGCGCGGGCTGATCTATGTCTGGACCGGCGGCTCGGTGAACAACTTCTCCGAAGCGGCGCGCAGCAACCCGCTGACCCGGCTGTTCGGCGGCGAGTTTTTCGGGATCGAGGCGGCGATTTTCTGGATGATCGGCCTCTGTATCGCGCTGAATATCATGCTCTGGGGTACAAGGTTCGGGAACCGCCTGCTGGCGACCGGCGGCGCGCAGGACAGTGCTGAGTCGCGCGGCGTCAGATCGGATCACGTCAAGATCGCCACCTTCACCCTTTGCGCGCTCCTGGCCGGTTTCGCGGGGATCGTGACGCTGGCGGACAAGCCGCAGACCCATGTGACGCTGGGCGATCTGATGGAGCTGGAGGCGATTGCCGCAGCCGTGATCGGCGGCTGCCTCCTGACAGGCGGGCGCGGCTCGCTGGTGGGTGCGGTGCTTGGCGCCTTTATCATCACGAGCTTTCGCTATGAGCTGATCGCGCTTGGCGCGCCGTCCTCCTGGTTCATCACCTTTGTCGGCGTGGTCCTGATCGTCGCCGTCATCTTCAACCAGTCCCTTGCCCGCCGGGCAGGGCATTCTGTCTGACCCGAAAGGATCCTCCCATGTCCGGCACTCCGCTGATCCAGGTCAAAAACCTCCAGCTTTACTTCGGGGCCTTTCACGCGCTGAAAAATGTCTCGGTCGATTTCAACGCAGGCGAGCTGATCGGCCTTGTCGGTGACAATGGCGCGGGCAAGACTACGCTGATCCGCGTGCTTTGCGGCATCCATAAACCCACCTCGGGCGAGGTCTGGTTCAATGGCGAGCGGGTCGAAAAATTCCACCCCAAACTCGCCATCGATCAGGGGATCGAGACCATTCAGCAATCGGTGGGCCTTTGCGACAACCTCTCCATCGCGCGCAATTTCTACCTTGGCCGCGAACCGGTGCGCCGCATTTTCGGCATCCCGATCCTCGATTTCAAAAAGATGCGCGAGATGTCGACCAAAGTGATCCGTGAATTCGGATTGCGCGACAATGTCTCGGCCGATGACGAGGTCGAGCGGCTTTCAGGGGGGGAACGCCAGTCGGTGAAAATCGGCCGCGCGGTCGAATTCAAGAACCGCGTTGTCATCATGGATGAGCCCACGAACCACCTTTCGGTGCGCGAACGCGAACATGTCAACGAACTGGCCGTCGCGCTCAAGGAACAGGGGCTGCTGGTGATCTATATCACCCATGACATTTTCCAGGTCCACAAGCTCGCTGACCGCATCATCATCATGGAAAACGGCGAGAAAATCGAAGACGCCGCCACCAGCGCCATGACTGCCGACGAGCTGGAGGAGGTCATCCGCCAGGGCGGCCGCAAGGTCGAAAAGCGGGAGACCGTCTGATGGCGGCGCAAGGATTCAAGCGCCTGGTGCGGCGTCATTCCGAGATCGGCATCTTCCTGATCGCGGGCCTTCTGGTGGCGTTCTTCGCCACCAGTTCCGATGGCCGCTGGGCCAATCTCTATAATTTCGCGACGATTTTGCAGGTTACGGCGACGCTCGGTCTGATGACCCTGGGCGTGGCGCTGGTGATCGGCACCGGCGAGATCGACATTTCGGTCGGATCGACCTTTGGCATGGGCGCGCTGGTCTATCTGTGGCTGGCGCTCAGGATCGACCCGGCGATTGCGATGCTGGCGGCGGTGACGACAGGCGGGCTGATCGGGGCTTTCAATGGCTGGCTGATCACGAAAACCGGCACACCTTCGCTGATCATCACGCTCGGATCGCTGATGATATTTCGCGGCATCGCTATTGCACTGACCGACGGATTTTCCTTCTCGATCCCCTACGCGGCGCGCGGGGGCTTTACCTACTGGCTCTTTGGCGGCGGCGATATTCTTGGCTTCAACACCGGATTGATCTGGCTGGGGCTAAGCCTCGTCGTCCTGATGATCCTGCTGCGCGCCACGCCCTTCGGCAATCGACTGCTGGCGGTCGGCGGCTCGGCCGCAAGTGCCCATTCACGCGGCGTCCGGGTCGACCGGATCAAATTCTCGGCCTTCGTGATCTGCGGGCTGCTTGCGGGCCTCGCCGGAGGGCTCGAAGCCGGCAAGCTCGGCTTTGCCGATGGCTCGATGGGCCGGCTGATGGAGTTGCAGGCGATTGCCTCCTGCGTGTTGGGCGGTTGTCTGCTGGCAGGCGGGCGGGTGTCGCTGCCGGGCGCGCTGATGGGTGCATTCGTGCTGTCGTCGATCCAGTCCTATCTGGTGGTAATGGGGGTCAGGCCGCAATGGTTCATCCTCACACTGGGGCTGATCGTGGTGGCGGCAGCGCTTGGCGACCGGCTGCTGCGGCAATGGGCAGTGAAACGGTAGGAATGACACAGATGGTTGTAAGAATTGGGATCATCGGCGCAGGGATGATGGGCGCGGATCATGCAAAGATCTTCGCCGAGGATCTGGCGGGGGCAGAACTGCGGCAGATCGTCGATGCCGATCCGGCCCGCGCCCGCGCCCTTGCCGGCCGCTTCGGTGCGGAGGCCGGCACCGACCCCGGGGCGCTGATTGCAAGACCGGATATTGACGCGGTGCTGATCGCCAGCCCCGATTTCACCCATGCGCCCCTGACGCTGGCCTGTCTGAAAGCCGGCAAGGCGGTTCTGTGCGAAAAACCATTGTCGCCTCTGTCCGTCGAATGCCTGCAGGTGATGGAGGCTGAGATCGCCGGGGGTGTGCAGCGGGTGCAGCTTGGCTTCATGCGCCGCTTTGACCAGTCTTACCAGGAGATGCGCGCGGCGCTTTGCGACGGGCTGATCGGGCGCGCGGTGATGATGCATAATTTCCACCGCAATGTCGAAAACCCGGCCGCCGATTTCACAGCCGATATGGCGATCACCAATTCCGCGCCACATGAATTCGACGTGGCCCGTTTCGTGCTGGGAGCGGATTATGTCGCCGTGACGGCCTTCACGCCGCAGCTCGCGAGCGGCAAGGTCGGCCCCGTGGTGATGGTGCTGGAGACGGATCAGGGCCAGGTCGTCACCATCGAGGTGAATAACAACGCCGCTTACGGCTATGACGTGCGCGGCGAGCTGGTCGGGGAAACAGGTGCGGTTTCGCTTTCTGCCCCACTGCATTCGCGCATCGACCGCGGCCTGCAACAGGTCACCACCTATGCCGCCGACTGGCGCCCGCGCTTTGCCGAGGCCTATCGCCGTCAGAACCGCGCTTTCATCGACTTTGTCCGCAGCGGGGTCTTTCCGGCGGATGGGGCCAGTGCCTGGGATGGGTATGCCGCCTCGGTGATTGCCGAGGCCGGGGTGACCTCGCTGAAAGAGGGGCGACGGGTTGTCGTCGAAATGATCGCGCAGCCGGAATTCTACCGCAAAAGGACAGACTGACCATGAAGCTTGGTTTCGTAACGGACAGCCTCGGCGGTGACAGCTTTGAGGGCGTGCTGGAGACGGCGGCCCGTCTCGGTGTCGCGGGGCTGGAGGTCAATACCGGCGGCTGGTCGACCGCGCCGCATTTCGACCTTGCGCTGATGGCGCGCGATGCGGGCGCACGAAAGGCCTTCCTGAAGGCCTTTGCAGATCGCGGGCTGGAGCTGATCTGCCTGAATGCAAACGGCAATCCGCTGCATCCGACCGAGCCGCATCAGGCGGAATGCCTGCGCGACACCATCCGTATTGCGGGCGATATGGGGATCACGAAGATCGTGACCATGTCGGGCCTTCCCGCCGGGCGCGAGGGCGATCTGATGCCGAACTGGGTGGTGGCAAGCTGGCCGCCCGAGACGCAAAAGATCCTCGAATGGCAATGGCAGGAAAAGCTGATCCCGTTCTGGAGCGGGATATCTGATCTGGCGACCTCCTCGGGCGTGTCGCAGATCGCGCTCGAGATGCATGGCAATCAATGCGTCTATAACGTGCCCTCGCTTCTGAAGCTGCGCGACGCAGTCGGGCCGGTGATTGGCGCCAATCTCGACCCGAGCCATCTGTTCTGGATGGGGGCCGACCCGCTGGCCGCAGCCGGGGCGCTAGGGCCGGCAATCTTCCATGTCCATGCCAAGGATACTTTCCTCAACGCGCCGAAACAGGCCACGACCAGCCTGCTGGAAAACGGCGGTCTGATGGATATTCCGGCGCGCAGCTGGTCTTACATCACGCTTGGTTTCGGCCATGGCGAGGAATGGTGGCGGCACTTCTGCTACCGGCTGAAGATGGCGGGTTACGATGGCTGGCTTTCGATCGAGCATGAGGATGTGCTGCTGAATTCGCTCGAAGGGCTCGGGAAATCCATCACGCTTTTGCGCAATGTGATGCCCGCGCGCGATGCGGATTTCCGGCCACAGGCCATCTGACTTCCCGGGATCCGGGCGCTTCTTTCCCCGGCCGGGCTGCTCCCTTTGCCCGACCCATGGCGGGGGCCTGTTCCTCACGGGCCCCCGCTGCCCGCACTGGATTGCCCGCCGATGGGGGACGGTGATTTTCCCGGATCCGGATGGTCAGACCGGCCCGGTATGAGGCGGGGGCGCAGGTGATGCATCCGGTCTCTGACCGCGCCCCTGGTCGCGCCTTTGGCCGAACCTGAAGCGGATCCCGGCAAGCCCTTTGGGAAAAAGGATCACGCAGCCCGCCAGCACAAGCCCGATGCCGATCTCGCGCCAGTCGGACACTTCGCGCAGCCCCTCATCGGCCCACATCAGCAGCGCGGCCCCGATCAGGGGTCCCCAGGTGGTGCCAAGCCCGCCGACCACGATCATCGCAAGGATGAAGAGCAGCATTGCAAAAGCGAAGGCGGTCGGCCCGACCACGCCGAAATGCGCGGCATGAAAGGCGCCGGCAAGGCCGGTGAAAAAGGCGGAAAGGCCAAAGACCCAGAGCTGATAGCGCATCCGCGAGACGCCGCGTGCCAGCGCAAGGCCGGGATTGTCGCGCAGGCCCCGAAAGGCCAGTCCCAGCGGGCCATGGATGATCGCGATGCAGAACAGCTGCGCGGCAAGCAGCAGCACCAGCCCGGTATAGTAATGCCCGACATACCATTTCGAGCCGAAAAGATCGCGAAAGCCCAGATCCCCGAACCGCGAAAAGCCGCGCGCGCCGCCGAACAAAGGCAGGCAGCCCGAGGCGGGGGTGGTGAAACAGGCGGTGTCATTCACGACCAGAAGGTACATGACCTGGCCGATTGCCAGTGTCAGCAGCGCCACATAGGGGCCTTTCAGCCGCAGGCAGGCAAAGCCGATCACCAGCGAGACCCCAACCGTCACCAGGGCCGCCAGCAGCATCGCGGCGGGCAGCATCAGCCCGATATAATAGGCCAGCATCGCGGTCGCATAGGCACCGACCGCGAACAATGCCATCTGCGCCAGCGAAAAGATCCCCGCGACGCCGAGGACAAGGTTCCACTGGCTCGCCACCACCGCCCAGATGAAAAACACCGTCAGTTGCGTCAGCACATAGCGGGTGCCGGTCAAAAGCGGCACCGCCAGCATCAGCAGAAACAGCACCAGCGCAATCACGACATCGCGTCTGACAGGAGACCGGATCATAGCCGCACCACTTCTTTCTGGCCAAAGACGCCCTGCGGTCTCCAGATCAGCACCGCGATCACAAGGCACAGAAGGATCGCGAAGGCATATTGCACGCCGAAAATGTATTGGATGACTGCCTCTAGCATGCCGATGGCAAAGGCGGTCAGCGCGGCACCCGGCACATTCCCCAACCCCGCCACGACACAGATGATGAAGGCTTTCAGCATCGGGTCCGCCCCCATATTCGGCAAAAGCCCCGACATTGACGAGATCATGATCCCCGACAGCGCCGCCAGCGCGCCCGAGAGCATCAGGATCGTCAGGTAGATCCGGCGGATCGGCACCCCCATCAGCTGCGCCGCATCGCGGTTCATCGAGGTCGCCCGGATCGCCCGCCCGAGGCGCGAGCGGTTCAGCATTCCCGCCACCAGCACCAGCATCAACAGCGCCGTGACAAAGATCAGCACATTTTGCCAGGGCAGGTTGACCTGGCCGATCATGATACCACCTTCAAGCTTAAGGCTCTGCGCCTGGGGTTGCGGGCCAAAGGTCTTGAGGATCACGCTTTCCAGCATCAGCCCGATGCCGATGGTCGCGATGAAAATGCGGGTCTCGAACCCTTCGCCGCCCAGCATCGGCCGCGCGGCGGCGACAAAGATCAGCCCGCCCGCGATCGCCCCCGCCGCCATTGCGGCCAGCGCGGCCAGCGGCGCAGGCCAGCCCATCGCCTGCATCGCCCACATCGCGATATAGCCGCCAAGCGCCAGCAGACCGCCTTGCGCCATGTTCAGCATGTTCAGCGCGCCGTAGATCAGCGCAAGACCAATGGTCGAGACCGCATAAACCGCCCCCAAAGTCAGGCCGGAAATCAGGATCTGGGTTGCAACATCCATGGCTCAGCCCCCCAGATATGTGGCGAAGATTTCCGGCGATGACAGGAATTCCTGTCCCGTGCCCGACCAGGCAAGGACGCCATTGTCGAGAAGATGCATCCGGTCGGCCATATCGGCGATGCGGATGGCGTTTTCCTCGACCACCAGAATGGTGCGCCCCGATTTCGCCAGCGCCTGCACCAGTTCATAGATCTGGTCAATCACGATGGGGGCAAGCCCGAGAGAGGGCTCATCAAGCATCAGGATCCGCCCGCCCGCCATCAGCCCGCGCCCGATCCCGACCATGCGCCGTTCACCACCTGAAAGGGTAGAGGCGGTCTGGGTCTGACGGTCCCTCAGTTTCGGCAGCAGCGTAAAGACCTCATCAAGGCGGCGCGCCTCGTCGCGCGCGGCTTCGGGAAGGTAGGCACCCATCCTGAGATTATCGAGCACCGACATGCCCGGAAACAAGAGATCGCCCTGCGGTACATGGATGATGCCTGCCGCGACAATGCGGTCGGGCCGCGCTCGGGTCAGCGCCCGGCCGTCCAGGCGGATCTCTCCGGCGCGCGCCCGGGCAAGCCCCGAAATCGCGCGCAGAACCGTGGTTTTCCCATGCCCGTTCGGGCCGACAAGGGCCGCGAATTCGCCCTCTTTGATCGTCAGCGAAATACCCCGGATCACCCGCTGCACACCATAAGCGACTTCGAGGCCGCTGATCTCCAGAAGGCTCATGCGCCCACCCTCCCGAGATGACCGCGCAGCCGCTTGGATGCGCCGGCCCCCAGATAGACATCGACCACGGTGGCATCTTCGACCAGCCCGCCGGGCGGGCCTTCGAAAATCTTCTCGCCGTGATGGAGGATCATCACGCGCTCGGACAGGCCCACAAGGAACCGCATCACATGCTCGATCAGGATGATCGTCACGCCGCGCGCTTTCAGGCGGCGGACGCAGTCCATGATCACATCGGTTTCGGCATGGGTCAGGCCGCCGACCGGTTCATCCATCAACAGGATCTTCGGATCGGTCGCCAGCGCCGAGGCGATCATCAGAAGCTTGCGGTCTATCACCGGCGCCTGTCCGGCCAGGGTTCCCGCACGCGGCCCGAGACCCACGAAGTCCAGCGCCTGATCGGCTGCATCGCGCATCTCACGCGAAAGCCGCAGCCCGGGCATCGCCCGCGCGCGCCGCCCGAACTGCGCCGCCAGCCGCACATTGTCGCGCAAGGACATTGAATCAAAGGCCGCATTCAGCTGAAAGGTCCGCGCGAGGCCGTGCTGGCAGATGCGGTCGGGGGCGTCAGCGGTGATCTCTTTTCCAGCCAGCATCACCCGCCCAGCGGTCGCGGGCGAAAGACCCGAGAGCACGTCAAACAGCGTGGTCTTGCCCGCGCCATTCGGCCCGCCGATCCCCAGCACCTCGCCGCGCCGGACCGTGAAGTCCAGCGCGTTGACAGCTTTCAGCGCACCATATTCTTTGGTCACCCCCTCGCAGTCGAGGATCGGCTCGGACACGGTCATTTCAGCCAGGACGGTTTCACATAGGGGCCGGTCGCATAGGGCCAGGGGGCGATCAGCTTACCGCCCACGGCCGCATCCTGGATTTGCAGGAACTGATGCGGCATCCCGAGCGAGGGGTCGTTGACCTCAGTCGGGAAGGCGCGGGCGGCGTTGTTTGCCGGGTTCATCCGCGTGGTGCCACAGACGCCGCGATAGATCAGGTTTCGCATCCGGTCGGCGACCAGGCGGTTCTGATCTGGATTGTCCGGCTCTCCCGATCCGCCCGCCAGCGCCGCGCCCACGGCCCAGAGATACGCGCCATCATAGGGCTGCGCGCCGGAATTATGCCCGGCAGTCTCGCCAAAGCGTTCCTTGTAGCGTTTCTCGAAATCGAGCCCGATCTCATCCTGAAGATCGCCCACCAGGGTGGCATAGATCACCCCTTCCGAGGCCTTTCCGGCAATCTCGCGGAAGGCGGGAACCATCGGGCCATATTGCATATAGATCAGCGAATTCGTGGGGTTGGGGGCGAATTGCACCATGAATTGCGCCAGATCGGCGGGGAAGAAATGGGTGATGCAAATCACTGCAGGCGGGTCTTCGCGCAGTTTCGCGAGCGTCGGCCCCCATTCCGAGATCGGCACGGAAACCGTCTCGAACATGGAAATCTCCCAGCCATATTCGGCGGCGCGTTCCTTGACACCATTGGCGATATTCGCGGCATAGACGCCCGCCGAAAGGATCACCGCCATCTTGTTATTGGGACGCTCGAACTCCTTGTTCGCCTCCAGCGATTTGAGGAAGTCGAGGAAACCCGGCCCGTACCAGTATTCCGCAGCACAGCCCTGGAAGGAGCCGAAATAGCGTTCGGGGTCGGATTCAATGAGGCTCGTATGGCCAAGCGTCGCGTCATAATGCACATAGATGATGCCGCTGTCGGCGATCACATCGGGGATCGCCGAGCCCGAGCCGACATTATAGCCGTTGATCACCGCATGGACGCCATAGCGGTCGATCAGACGCTGCACGGCCTGGACATTGGTCGCGTCACCCATCTGCTTGGTGTCTTCGAACTGTGGCTCCAGCGGGCGGCCCAGAATGCCACCAAGCGCGTTGATCTCGTCACAGGCCATGATCAGACCGTTGCGAAATTCGACCCCGTCAGCGGCGGCGAAATCCGTCAGGGGGGCCGCCTGGCCGACCGGGATCGCGCTTCCCTGCGCGCGGGCGCCGTCATTCATGCCCGCAAGCATCGCGCCCGCCGCGCCGCCAAAGCCCGCGACGCCCTTGAGGAAAGTCCGCCGCCCGGGGATCACATTGGGGGCTGCCAGTTTCAGCGTTTTCATGATCATTTCCCTGTTGTTTTATATGTGTTTTTATCCGATCGCGTCGAGCAGGGCCGCCGCCCCGGCAATCATCGCGGCCTGATGTGGCTGCAATTCCTGCTGGCCCCAGCCTGCATGTTCGGCCCAGGGATCGGTGACATGGGTGCGGATGCCGCTCATTTCTTCCAGCACCGCAAGGCCGCAATAGGGGGCATACATCGCCGAATAACCGCCCTCATGCGACATCAGGAGGCGCCCGCCGCACAGCCGGTCTGCGGCCTCCATCAGCATGGCGGTCATCTGGCGATAGCCTTCCGAAGTCACCATCATCCGCCCCATCGGATCAACCGCGCAGGCGTCAAACCCTGAAGGCACCACAATCAGATCGGGCCTGTAACGCTCAAGCGCGGGCAGGACGACACGGCGGAACGCTTCGATATAGGCGCCATTGCCGCAGCCCGGCGGCAGCGGGATATTGAGGTTGTAGCCCTCGCCCTTGCCGGTGCCGCGCTCGGCATGCAGGCCGGAATGGGTCGGGTAGAGCCGGTCTTGGTGCAGTGAGATCGTCAGCACATCGCCGCTGTCATAAAACGCATCCTGGGTGCCGTTGCCGTGATGGACATCCCAGTCCACCGTCGCGACGCGGCCCAGACCATGCGTGGCCTGGGCATGCATGATCGCCACCGGCACATTGCCGAAAAGGCAGAACCCCATGCCGATATTGCGCTCGGCATGATGTCCAGGCGGGCGCACCAAGGCATAGGCATTCTGCACCTGGCCCGTCAGCACCGCATCCATCGCGGCAATCGTGCCGCCCGCCGCAAGCAGCGCGATGTCGAAACTTCCGGCGCCAAGCGGCGTGAGGTATGAGGCATCGCCCCAACCCGCCTCGCTTATCGCTTTGATCTTCGCGATATGGTCGCGGGTGTGAAAGCGGGCGATCTCATCCTCGGTCGCGGGGCGCGGTTTGATCGGCGCGAGGTAATCCAGCAGGCCAGAGACCTCGAGCAGATTGCGGATCCGCCGCTTGGTTTCGTGGTTTTCGACATGTTCGCCAGGCTGCACCGTCAGGCCTGGCGGGAAAACCAGGTTCCAGTTCTGGGTATTATGCCAGTGATACAGCTCATGCGACACGAGGCCGGTGGTCATCGCGCGTTTCTCCCGCCCAGTGATTCTCAGGTCTTGCGGGGAGGAGGCTAGGCGAGGGTCAAAGGGGACGCGCCTCCCTTAGGGGTGGGGGGCGGCGAAAAATCTTCACTACCCTTTCGGGTGGGGGCCCGGGCGGTCTCCCCTGGCCGACAAAGCCAGCACGGCCTGGATGCGGCTGGAGACACCGAGCTTGGAGAAAATATTCTTCAGATGCCATTTCACCGTATCCATCGAAATCGCAAGCTGTTCGGAAATCTCGCGGTTCGAAGCCCCGGCCTGCAAGGCCGCCGCGACCTCGGCCTCTTTGGGCGACAGGAGCGGTGACGCGGCCTGAGCCTGTGGCCCGGTTGCAGTTGCAAAGGGAGACAGCCGGGAATGAAGGCCCGTGACAAAGGCGGAAAGCGCCACATCGCGCGACCAGGACGGGATGCGCGGCCTTGCCCAGTCCATCACCCGCGCCAGCGCTGCACCCTCATCGAGCAGGCTGCGCAGCGCACCCTGGCGAAAGGCGGTCTCGACTGCTTCGGAAATCGCATTCAGCGCCGCCATGCGCTCGCCCGCGTTCAGCGCGGCGATGGCATTCACCGCCTGAACCTGCACCAGCCGCCTGAGCCGCCCCGAATAGCGCAGCCGCCCGACGATGCCGGTCAGGCGCTCATGCGCGGCGGCGGGATTGTCTTCGGCGATCAGAACCCGTGAAAGCGCGATCTGTTCCATCTCATGCGCGGTCGAAGGCGCGCCGGGGCTCTCACTGCTGTCTTCGCTGACGCCGCGTGCCAGCAGCACCCCCCGCGCCAGCGCCGCATTGCCGCCGGCCAGCAAGAGCCGGACATGGTCATTCAGCGCCGCGGCGACCAGCCGGCGGTAATGGTTGCGGGCGCCGGAAACCTCGGCCTCGGAAAGGATCGCGATTGCGGCTGCCGTCTCGCCCCGCGCCGCCGACAGCCGCGCGGCAGAGAGGCGCACCGTCATCTCATGGACCACAAGGCCAAAAGCCTCCATCTCGCCGCGATGGTCGGCCAGGTGTCGCGCGGCGGCGTCGAGATCATCGCTTTCATAGGCAAGCTCGGCCTGGAAGACCGCGGCCATCGCCTCGGCATAAGACCCCGCGCCAAGCGCCTCGCGTGCCATATCGGCGCCAGAGGCGAAATGCTGCCGCGCGATTTGCAGATTGCCGGCGGATTTCTCGATCAGCCCGAGGATCAGCTCGGAATAGGCCATACCGAAGACCGATCCTGCCTGTTCATGCGCCGCGCGGCCCCGGCTGCAGGCGAGGCGCGCGGGGCCAAGGCTGCCCAGCGAATATTCGCAAAACCCGAGCACATTGTTCAGCGTGCCGCGCAGGAAATGCTCCTGACGTGGCAGGCCGGGCAATAAGGCCAGCGCCATCCGCCGCGCCCGGGCAGAGCGTTCTCCGGCAGAAAGCGCCCCCACCCCCAGCACCTGCATCTCGGCCCAGAGCGCGGCATGGGTCTCGCGCGGCAAAGCTGCGTCAGACTGCATCTGGCGCAGGAGATCGCGGGCGGCGCGCACGCAGGTCAGTGCCCGGCGTGGGGCGCTGGAATGGAAATAGACCCAGGCCTGGGCCAGCAACAGACGCGGGCGGCTGTCATTCACCCCCGGCGGCAGCCGTTCCAGCCAGGCGCGCAGCCGGGTGATCTGGCCGAGCTTGACCGCCGCCATGCAGCAGGTCTCGACCAGTTCGGCCGCGCGCAGCGTATCACCCGCCGCCAAGGCATAATGCACCGCGTCGATTTCCAGGCCGCGCGCCGAAAGACAATCGGCGGCAGCGCGGTTCAGCGCCGGGGCCAGTTCGGCGGTGCAAGGCAGGCTGCGCAACAGATCGGCAAAGAGGTGATGGTAGCGGAAGGTCGTGCGCGAGGGCGTCAGCGCGACAAGGAACAGGTTCGCCTGGTCGATCCGCCGGATCATCGCCGCCGCATCCTGATGCCCGGTCACCCGCGCCGCCAGATCGGCATCGAACCATTCCAGCACCGCGCTGCGGCTGAGGAAATCCATCATATCGGCGGGCAGCCGCGACAGCACCTCCTGGCCCAGAAAGGCGGCGATATCACCGCCTGCGCCGGAAAACCGCGCCAGAAAGCCGGGTCGGTCACCTTCCTCATGCATCGCGAGACCGGCGAGTTGCAGCGCCGCGATCCAGCCCTCGGTCCGGGAATGGAGCGTCGTCAGCTCAGCGGGCTCCATCGTGAGCCCGAGGCTTTCATGCAGGAAATCCGCCGCCTCGGCCCGCGAGAAGCGCAGCGCGCTGTCGGGGATGCGGACCAGCTGACCCCGCGCCCGCAGATGCGCCAGATGCAAAGGCGGATCGCTGCGCGAGATCAGCACGATATGGAGCCGGGAGGGCGCGTGGTCGATCAGCGATTGCAGGAAGGCGAGCGCTTCCGCAGAGGTCAGGCGGTGGAGATCATCGAGCACAAGGACCAGGGGGCGCCCCGCTGCCAGAATAGCTGCGACAAGTGCCGCCAGCGCGCCGGTCGCAGAAAGGGATTCCGAAGTGATCAGGTTTTGCAGAGCTATGTCAGGCGCGGGCAAGGCGCGCCCGACCGCACGGATCAGATGCAGGATGAACGATCTGCCGCTGTCGGCCATCGGATCCAGCGAAAGCCAGGCGAAACCCGTTTCCTCAAGCCGGGCGCCCCATTGTGCCACCAATGTCGTTTTTCCAAACCCTGCCGGCGCGCGCAGGACCGTCAGCGGATGCGCCAGCGCCTGATCCATCAGCGCAAGGGCCGCCTCGCGGCGCAAGAGCGTCGACCGTAAGAGCGGGGGGTGAATCTTGGTGTCTATAACGGTCGCCATGTGCCGCAGTCCGGCGGGAATGCCGGCATTTGTCAACCTAGGCCCGGGGGTTACGCCGGAACATGGCGTCACAACCACTGGCAAGAAAGACACATTCCTGATGGGAAAATAAGCAAATGTCGTATGACTGCCTGAAAAGGCGCATCTGGCCCTTGGAATTCCCGCATCCTGCGCTATTTCACCGGGGCAACCCTTGCGCTTTTGCCTTGCCCGCCGGTCTTTGACCGCTGTGGACAGGCGGCCTCCGGCAGCAGTCAGCCATAAATCCGGCCTTATTTTCCCTATCCCGCGATGGGGGAGGGGGCTTTGCGCGCGAAAAGGGGCCGTCATGGGCAAGAACGAGTTTATCGGCAAGTCTTCGGCGGCGGCTGGCGGCTGGGGCGCGCTGAAAAGCTGTGGCAAGCGGCTGCTTGCGACCGGCAATCCCCTGGCCGGCGCACGGACCATGCTCAGGGCGAACCAGCCCGACGGATTTGACTGCCCGGGCTGCGCCTGGGGCGACCCGGAACATGGCTCTTCGTTTGAATTTTGCGAAAACGGCGTCAAGGCGGTGGCCTGGGAAGCGACCCAAAAGCGTGTCACGCCTGATTTCTTTGCCGCCCATAGCGTGTCTGAGCTGCGCACCTGGTCGGATTTCGATCTGGAGCATCAGGGCAGGCTCACCCATCCGATGGTCTATGAGGCGGCCAGCGACCGCTACCGCCAGACCAGCTGGGACGAGGCCTTCACCGCCATCGGCGCCGCGCTGAAGGCGCTGGATGATCCCGACCGGGCGGAATTCTACACCTCGGGGCGGGCCTCGAATGAGGCGGCGTTTCTGTACCAGCTTTTCGTGCGGCTTTACGGCACCAACAACTTCCCCGATTGTTCGAATATGTGCCATGAGGCCTCGGGGGTTGCGCTGACCGAAGCGATCGGGATCGGCAAGGGTACTGTGCTGCTGGAGGATTTCGAAGCGGCGGATGCGATTTTCGTGATCGGGCAAAACCCCGGCACCAATCATCCGCGTATGCTCGCCGATCTGCGGAAGGCGACCGCGCGGGGTGCGAAAGTGGTGGTCTTCAACCCGCTGAAAGAAAAGGGTCTTCAGCGTTTCGCCGATCCGCAGAACAAGCTGGAAATGATCTTTGGCGGGTCAGAGCCGACCTCGACCGACTATTACCAGCCGCGCCTTGGCGGAGATATGGCGGCGGTCAGGGGAATGGCGAAACTGGTTTTCGCGGCGGAAGAAGCCGCGCTGGCCGAGGGGCGGCCTTCGGTGATCGACCACGCCTTTATCCGGGAACACTGCCAGGGGTTCGAGGCCTGGAAGGCCGAGGTCGATGGCACTGCCTGGGATCAGATTCTCGAACAGTCCGGCCTGACGCTGGAGGAAATAACCCGCGCGGCCGGGGTCTACCTGGCCGCAGATAGGGTGATCTGCACCTGGGCGATGGGGGTCACACAGCACCGCCATTCGGTCGCGACGATCCGCGAGATTGCCAGCCTGATGTTCCTGCGCGGCAATATCGGGCGGCCCGGCACGGGGCTTTGCCCGGTGCGCGGCCATTCCAACGTTCAGGGCGACCGCACCGTCGGGATCAATGAGAAAGCCCCGAAAGCGCTGATCGATGCGCTGGAGCGCGAGATCGGTGTGAAGATGCCCCGCGCGCGCGGGCATAACGTGGTCGAGGCCATTGGCGCCATGATCTCGGGCCGGGCGAAGGCCTTCATCGGGCTTGGCGGCAATTTCGCGCGCGCCACGCCTGACAGTGATCTGGTGGCAAAGATCCTGCAAAGCCTCGATCTGACGGTGCATGTCGCGACCAAGCTGAACCATTCGCATCTGCTTCCGGGGCGGCTGTCTTACATCCTTCCCTGCCTTGGTCGCACAGAAATTGACAAGAATTCCAAAGGCATCCGTCAGATCGTCACGGTCGAGGATTCGATGAGCATGGTGCATGGCTCGGGCGGGATCAACATGCCGGCCTCGAAAGAGCTGAAATCCGAAGTGGCGATTGTCGCGGGGATCGCGGCGGCGACGGTGGGGTCGGACCATGTCGACTGGGCGGGCCTTGCCGATGACAATGACCGGATCCGCGACCTGATCGCCCGCGTGTTGCCGGCCTTTGGCGATTACAACACAGCCGTGCGGCAAAAGCGCGGCTTCTGGCTGAGGAACCCGGCATCGGAGCGCGAGTTCAACACCGCCACCGGGCGCGCGAATTTCTTCCCCGACCGGCTGCCCGATCAGACCGAATGGCAGCAGGCGGGGCCGGGGCGGCTTGTGCTGCAGACCTTCCGCTCGCATGATCAGTATAACACCACGATCTACGGTATGGATGACCGCTATCGCGGGGTTTACGGCGAACGCCGGGTGATCTTTATCAACCCGGGTGACCTGGCCCGGCTGGGCCATGGCGCGGGTGATCTGGTCGATCTGACCAGCGAGGCGGCGGATGGTGCGATCCGGAGGGCCAGTGGCTTCCGCCTCGTGCCCTATGACATCCCACAGGGCTGCATCGCCGGCTATTACCCCGAACTGAACCTTCTGGTGCCGCATGATGCCTGGGGCGAGGGCAGTTTCACGCCGGTTTCCAAGTCGATCCTCGTGACGCTGCACCCGCAATGAGCGCCGGGGCCGATCCCAGTGAAGAGCGCTTCATGGCGCTCTGCGAGGCGGTTGCCGGGCGGGGGCCGTCGATGATGGCGGCAATGTTGCTGGCCACTGCGCATCTGGGGATCTGTGCCGACAGCCGCAGTTTCGCGCGGATTTTCGGGGTGGAACATGCGCTTGTCCTGCGCGAACTGGTGGCGATGGAGGTCGAGACGCGGCTGGTGACGATCCTGCGCCGTGACCGCAGCCAAAGGGTGCATTATGCACCCGGCGCGGCCGCAAATGATCTGCTGGCCCATGCCGAGGCCGCCATTGCGGTCTGACGCCGCTTAAATCTCCAGCACCGGCCCGCCATAGGCGAGCACATAGCGGTCCTGGGACAAAAGGCGCATCCCCTCTGCCGCCGCCTGGGCCACCAGCAGCCGGTCGAACGGGTCGCGATGCAAGGGCGGCAGGGTCGCGAGCGCGAGGATATGTCGCCCTTCGATGGTCAGCTCCTCATAGCCCGCTGACAGCAGGCCGGCCCTGAGCACCCCTGGATCGGTGCGGAAGTCCGGTCGGTCGAGGCCGCGCTTGATCGCCACCTCCCACATGCTGGCGACGCTGAACCAGAGCCGGTGCGCCGGATCTTCGATCAGTGCCAGCGCCCGGGCCGGGATCAGATCCGGTCGCGCCGCCACCCATAACAGGTAATGGGTATCGAGCAGCAGATTCACGGCTGAGATCCCGTGTCATCCTCAAAGAGGCCACGGATCAGATCGGCATCGCGGTGATCGAAATCATCGGGCACGTCGATCTGCCCGGCGAGAAAACCGGTGCGGCGTGGCGCATCCGTCTCGATCATCACCACCTTGACCAGGGGCTTGCCCGCGCGGGCGATGATAAAGGGCTCCCCCTGCACGGCCTCTTCCACGAGGCGCGAGAGATGTGTCTTGGCTTCATGCATATTGACGGTTTTCATCACAGCGCCCCGGTCTGACTTAGTCTGTTAAACTTAGTCTGTTTCTTACGTCATGACAAGCTATGCGCGTCAGGCTCACAGAACCATTGCCGCGGGCCTTTTGCCCTCCTATCATTTCGCATGACAGAGCCGCTGCGCTCTGAGCTGCGGCCAGCCGATGAAAGGCGCGACTGTGACATTGTACAACCGCCCCCCCGAAGTTCAGAATTTCATAGAGGTGACGCTGGCACTCATGGCGGACCTGGCTGCGACGTCTGAGGCAAAGGCGGCGCTCGCGGGCATCCGCGACGGCGTGAAGCGGGTCGATCCGCAGGCCCCGCGCAGCCCCGGAAGACAACCCGCCTGCGCGCATCTCGGGGCTGCGCTTACCCATGCCGCGCAAACCCCGCAGCTCGCCCCGCTTTGCACGGCGCTGGAGGCCGCCGAGCCGCATCTCGAATGGACGGGCGAAGAGCGCAATGGCCTTGCCTCCGGGAGCTATGCCGAAATCACGCTTCTGGGCCCGGGCGGCCATGAAGAGCGGCGCGATGTCTGGCTGGGTCTTTCGCTGCTGGCGCCACATGTGCGCTACCCCGATCACAACCATGCGCCGGAAGAGGTCTATCTGGCGCTGTCAGAGGGCGATTTCTGGCGCGAAACCTCTGGCTGGTTCACGCCCGGAACCGGAGGCACCTTTTACAACCAGCCCTCGGTCCGGCACGCGATGCGGTCCGGCGCGGCGCCTTTACTGGCGATCTGGGCGCTGAGGCGTGTCTGACACGGTGCTGCTGCCATGAGCGGGGCCAGTGAGCCGCAGCGTCTTCCGGTGCTGCCGCGTGAGATGCTGGTGCCGCCGCGGGTCGAGGCACCTACCTGGGGGCTGGTCGTGCTGTGCTACGGCGGCTGGCTGGCGGCGGGGGTCTGGCTCTGGCCGGCCCTGCCCTGGCTTGCGCTGATCGTGATGGGCGTTGCGGTGGCGCTGCAATCCTCGCTGGCGCATGAGGTGCTGCACGGCCATCCGACCCGGAACGCAGGGTTGAATGAGACCCTGGTCTGGCTGCCGATCGGCATTTTCTACGCCTATCGCAGCTATAGGCTGACCCATCTTCAGCACCATAATGACGAGCGCCTGACCGACCCCTATGATGATCCCGAAAGCTACTATGTCGCGCTTTTCACCTGGGCGCGGATGCCCGGAGTGTTGCGGCTGGTGCTGCGGGTCAACAATACGCTGCTCGGGCGGGTGGTGATTGGCCCATGGGTTGCGGTGATCGGTTTCACCCTGGCAGAGGGCCGCCGGATTTTGGCGGGTGACGCCAGGACCCGCAACGCCTGGGCGCATCATCTGGCGGGGCTGGCGGTGGTTCTGCCCCTTATTCAGTTCGGGATGGGCATTCCGGTCTGGCTCTACATGCTGGGGCCGGGATGGATCGGGCTCGGGCTGATCGCGATTCGCAGCTATTGCGAACATCAATGGGCCGAAGACCCGAATGGGCGGACGATCATCGTCGAACGTTCGCTCCTCGCGCCGCTGTTTTTGTTCAACAACCTGCATTTCGTGCATCACAAATTGCCGCGCGTGCCGTGGTATCGGCTGCCCGGAGCCTATAACGCTGCACGGGATGAGTGGCAGCGGCTGAATGGCGGCTATGTCTTCCCCAGTTATTACAGCATATTGCGCGCCTATGCCTGGCGGATGAAGGAAAATGTCCCGCATCCCGCCTGGCGGCGGGAGGAGACAGGCAGTGCAGAACCGAGCAGAGATGACAAAGCTGTCTGAAACAGGCCGCCCCGCCGCCTATTGGTTCTGGTCCAGCCTGCCCGGGCGGGATTCCATGCTGTCCCAGCTGACAGAGTTCCGTGACGCCGGGTTCAGTCGCATCTATATCCAGGCACGGCCTTCAATGCCCTTGTCGCTCTACCTGTCGGACGGGTTTCTCGCGGCCTATCGCGACGCGGTGGATATCATGGGCAGGCTCGGGCTGAAGGCCGGGCTTTATGATGACTATGCCTGGACCAGTGGTCAGGCGGGGGGACGTGTGGTCGATGGCGCGGATCACCTGCGCGAACGTCATGTTTTCTGGGCCGTCAGCGCCGGGGCCGAGGCGCATATTTCCGGGATTACCGCGACTCTTGGCGCAAGCCTTGGCCCGGCGGTGCGCGACTGGATCCATGAGGGCGGCCATCCGGTCTGCGCCGATTGGGATCTGGCCGCGGCGGTGATCCTTCACCCCGATGGCCGTGTCGAGGAGGGGGTGGCGCGGCTGACCTCGACAAGCGAGACCGGCGTCACGGCGCGGATCGACCACCTCCCCGAGGGCGCGCGCTGGATCCTCTTTGCTGCGACCCGCATCGCCAGCTCGCGGGTGATCAATTATCTGCTGCCCGAAGCCGGTCAGCGCTTTGTCGAGCGTGGGCTGCAGCCCTTTGCTACCGTTCTGGCAGGGCTGATCCCCGGCGTGGTGGATCAGTTGTTTTTCGACCAGCCCGCCCCGGTTCTCTACCGCTGGAACGAGGCCGAGGGGAACCTGCTGAACAGCTTCCTGTGGTCTGAAGACCTCGCAGCCGGGATTGCGGCGCGGGGGGCCATCGGTCCGCAACTGGTCGCGCTGCTCTTTGACACCGGGCCCGGGACCTCTGCCACGCGCAGCCATATCTGGCGGCTTTATACAAGGCTGATCGGGGAGGCGTTTTTCGCGCCGGTCCGGGCGTTTTGTGACCGCAACGGCCTGGCGCTGACCGGGCATGAGATTTTGCCGCATGTCGCCTCTTTCGCGCTGAATGGCGGGTTTTCCTCGATTGATCCGCGTGTGGCGCTGGCGGCGGATTTCTTCGGGATGGACGCATGGCGTGATATCACGGCGGTCGATGTCAACAACCTCGGCCCGCAGCTGGCGCCGATGCTGGGGGCCAGTATCGCCCGCGCCTCCGGCCGGCGCGGCTGTCTGACCGAGCTTTACCTGACAGCGGAGCGCAGCGAGGCCCGTGCCGCCGGTCAGTGGGAGATTACGCCCGCCGCCCTGCGCGCGCAGATGATCCGGCTGCATCTCCTGGGCGCGGGCCAGGTGATCCTGCATGCGCTTTATGCCGATGCGGGCGACGGGCGCTGTGAGCCGCTGGCCAATATGCGCTTTGATTTTGCGCCGGGCTATAATCTGCAACCCTGGTGGGGGGTGATGCGGGCGCTGAATGACGAGATCACCGGGCTTGCGGGGTTTCTCGCGGGCGCGGTTCCGCAGGCACAGGTTGCGCTTTTCTACCCTTACGAGACCGCCCTGACGGAAGGGCCGCGCCATGATCATGCCCGCCTGTTCGGCGCCTGGGCCGAGGCGCTCTGGCAGCTTGGTCAGCCGCCGCTGATCCTTGATGAGGCGGGTCTTCAGCGCATCACCCCTGGCGCCAATGGGCCGGAGCTTTATGGCAGCCGCCTTGCGGCCCTTGTGCTGCCAGCGGTCACGGGCTTTGCCGATCCGGCAAGTCAGGCCCGCATTGATGCGCTGCCGCTGCCGGTCTGGCGCGGCGCGCCGGATCTGCCCGGGCTGCACCGCTTCCTCGCCGACGAAGGGCCGGTGGTCACGCCTGAGCCCGGTCTGTCCCGTGATCTGGTTTCCCATCTGGCCGGGCGCGATGCGACGGGCGCATGGCGTCTGGTTCTGTTCAATGACAGTGCTGCGCCGCTCCGGGCGCAGATCAACCTCGGCGGCGGGTTTTACCATAATGATGCGCCGGAGGCACTCGCCGGGCTCGATCTTTACCTCGAACCGCAGGAATTGCGCTGTCTGCGGCTGCGCGAGGCTGGCTTGCCCGAAGATCCGGCCAGGACGCTGACCGAGCCTGTGCCGCGCTGGCATCGCGACAGGCTCGACAGCGCCTGGACCCTGCAAACCCGGGGCGAGGCGCGTCAGATCAGCGTCTGCCGGGGCTGGCAGGATCAGGGCGATGCGGATTTCTCGGGCATCGGGATCTATGAGACCCGCTTCACGCTGGCAAAGCCTGCCGCGCCGCTGCTGGAACTGCCAGGTCTCGCCTGCGCGGCGCAGGTCTTTCTTGACGGGCGCTATGTCGGCCGGATCTGGCACCCGCCCTGCCGGCTTGCCCTCGGCATGCTGGATGCGGGCGTGCATCACCTCAGGCTTGAGATTGCCAATACCGCCGCGAACCGCTTCTATGCCGGCACCCCCTGGCAGGGCGCGCTCTGGCCCGATGCTTCGGGGCTGACCGCGCCGCCTGTGCTGCTGACGCCCGTTTCGTGAGGCCCCGATGTCGATGACCACGACCCTGCCGCTTTCGCGGCTCTGGTTCACCTGGGGCGAGCGGCCCGCCGAGATGATCTTTCAGCCGCTGGGGCTCAGGGTGACGCCGGTCCTTTATTCGACAAGGGCGCGCAAGACCTCGCTGATCGAGCCACGGGCGGATGTGGTGCGGCTGGGGGCGCATCGGGCGGATGGCGGTTTCGCGGGGCTCGAGACCGAATTCGCCGGCACAAGGATCGGGTTTCAGGCGGGAGCCGTTGATCCTTTCGTTATCCGTGGTGCCTGGGAAGCGCGTGAGACCGGCGAATGGGGGGCGAGGTTCTGGGTGGTGCTGGCGATATCCGCCGATGGGGCGGAAGCGCGGTTCGACAATGCGGCGGGGGCGGTGCTGATCCGCATGGGCCATCGCTGGGCCGCGATTATCAGCCGCGATCCGGCGATCGTCGTATCCGGCCACCCGGATCTGGGCGCTTTGCGTGAGGATCTGGAAGAAAACGGCTATTTCAGCCTGGAGAGCCGGGCGGAGGCCGCCCCTTTGCTGGCATTGCGTTTCAATCTCGACATGATGCGAGACGGCGCCTGGGCGGCGGCGGTGGCCGACAGCGAACTTCTGGCTGTGGCGGGGGCAAAAGCCGCGCTGGCCGCACCGGCGCCTGTACCCGGGTCGCTGCATGAGGGGGCCGCCGCCGGTGCGCTGGAGGCCATTCGCGACATCACCGGCTGGAACACGGTCTGGGACACGGAAAATCATCGCCCCTATACCAAAGTGACGCGGATCTGGAATCTCGGGCGCTATGCGGTCTGGTATAATGACCAATGCTATGCCGCGCTGCTGGCGGGCGTGCTGGACCCCGATCTCGCACGGCAGAATATGGCAGTGGCGCATGGAGGCGCTACGCCGCAGGGGAATATCGCCTGTATCGTGACGTCGAATGACGCCTGGGTGGATCGCAGCCAGCCACCGCTTGGCGCGCTGGTGGCCTGGTCCCTGTTCCTGCGCCTGGGCGAGCGTTCGCTTCTGTCGGCGCAATATGAGATTTTGCTGAGAAACCATCGCTGGTGGCGGCGGGAACGCGACCCGGATTCGAGCGGCCTGAACTCTTGCGGATCGTCGGATGTCGGCGCGGCGCTCTATCAGGGGACCCATTTCGGCGCCCGGAATGAGACGGGGATGGATAACAGCGCCACCCATGATGAGGCCGTCTGGCAGGCAGAGAGTCGCAGCCTCTCGACCTGGGATCTGGGGCTGAATTGCGTGGTTGCGCTGGATGCCGAGATGCTTTCGCTGATCGCGGCAGAGCTGGGCGATACCGCCACCGCGACCGAGATGCGCGAAATGGCCGGGAAGCATCGCCGGCTGATCCGCGAACAGCTCTGGGACGAAAGCCGCCAGATCTTTGCCAACCGCCAGCGCGGCGGGGCATTTGTGAAATCGCTGTCTCCAACCAGCTTTTACCCGCTTTTATGCGGCGCGGCGGATGCCGGCCAGCAGGCGGCACTGATGCGGCATATGGAGGATGCGGAGACCTTCCGCAGCCCCTGGCCCCTGCCCAATGCCACCCGCGACGATCCGGCCTATCAGGACAATGTCTATTGGCGCGGACGGGTCTGGCCCAATGTAAATTACCTGGTCTGGCTGGGCCTGCACCGCGCCGGCGAGACCACGCGTGCCGCGGGTCTCGCAGCGGATAGCCTGGCACTTTTCCGCAAGAACTGGGACGAGGCGCGGATCGCGGGCGAGAATTACAGCTCCGAAACCGGCGAGGTGCTCGACCAGGGCGATGCCGATGGGTTTTACGTCTGGGCGGGGCTGTTGCCACTGATGGCGGTCGAGGAAATCTGCGGCTTTTCCCCCTGGACCGGGTGGAGCCTGCAAAACGGGCCCGATTGCCGCATGGGCCCGCTGGAAAGCCCGCTCGGGCCGGTGGTGGTGAGCCGGGAAGGGGGGGTGCTGACGCTGTCAGACCCGACGGGCCAGGCGCGGCTGGTCAGCGATATCGCGGGTCCGCTCAGGCATATCCGCTTTGGCGAGGGCTGTTTCAGCTGTGAAATTCCCGCCTGCGAGGCGGGCCGCCTGAGCCTGCCGCAGATCCGGAGGTCGGATGTGCTGGCGGTCGAACTGGATGGCGCCCCGCTGCGCCAGGACCCCGGCGATGGCCCCTTGCAGCTGAGCCTGTCGGCGACCAGAGCCGCCCGGCTTTCAATCTGGTTTCGCAATCCCCGGCATGGTGCTTGACAGGGACGGAGTTGCGCTGTCCCTTGCGGGGCAAGATCGCAGGAAGATCAAAGGCCCGGAGCCGTTCGCGCCCGCATGGCCTTCAGGGAGGGAGACGGGAAATGAAACTCAGCAGACGCGCAATGGTGCAACTGATGGGCGGCACGGTGCTGGCAACGACGCTGCTGGGGCCGCGTCGCGCGCTGGCGGCGACGAAGATCACCGTGCTGAACTGGCAGGGCTACGGCACCGACGAGAAATGGGCGCTTGAGGCCTTTACCGCGGCGACCGGCATCGAGGTCGTGCATGATTATTTCAATTCCGAAGCCGAGATGATCACCAAGCTGGCGACCAATCCCGGGGCCTATGATGTGGTTCTGATCAACTCGGCCCGGATCGCACAGGCGGCGGGGCAGGGGCTGATCCAGCCGGTCGATTTCGAAAAGATCCCGAATGCGGTGGGCCTCGCGCCAAAGCTCAAAGACCATGACAATATGCAATATGAGGGCGAGACCTTTGGCTGCGCCTGGGTCTGGGGGATGAACGGGCTGGGCGTCCGGGATGGCAAGACCGATCCCGACAGCTATGCCGCGCTGGCGGACCCGGCCTGGGCGGGCAAGGTCGCGCTGTTCGATGATGCGGTGACCGCTGTGGGCCTTGGAGCACTGGCGACCGGTCAGGACATGAATGACCCGAAGGATCTGGAGGCGGTGAAAGGCTTCCTGCAATCGGTGCGCCCGAACCTGCACAATCTCTGGACCTCGGAAGACCAGTGGAACAAGGCATTCGCCGCCAATGAGTTCGATCTGTCGGTGGCCTGGTCGGGCGGCGTTGTCCGCTCGTTCCGCAATGGCGGTCTGCCGGTGCATTTCGTGGTGCCGAAAGAGGGTGCGATCGGCTGGCTCGACGGCCTCGCTGTGCCGACCACCGCGCCCGATGTCGATGCCGCCCATGCGTTCATCAATTACATGATCGACCCGGATTTCTATTTCCGCTGGGCGACCGAGGTGGGCGCGCCGGCTTCGGCCAATGTCGATGCCATGGCAAAGCTGCCCGAGGATGACCTGATGAAACAGGTCCATAAGGCGGAATATATCGACACGATGTCGATCATGTCTGCCCTGCCGGATGCGCGGCGCGACACATTCAACGCGCTCTGGCAGGAAATGAAAGCCTATTACGCCGCGAAATGAGCGCAGGCCCCGCCACCACAGCCCCCGCCCTGAACATGGGCGGGAGGCGCCTGCCGCCCTGGGTTGCGACCACGGCGCTGCTTTTGCCCGCCTATGGGTGGCTGCTGATCGCGATCTTCCTGCCCTTGGGCGCGATGTTCCTCTTTTCCTTCATGACCGCCACACCCATCGGCAACAAGGAAATCGGCTACACGCTTGATCAGTATAAAATATTCTTTACCCAGCCCTATATGTGGCAGGTGGCCTCCTGGACCTTCCAGATCGCTTTCGCGACTACGCTGATCTGTGCCGTGACCGGATTTCTGGCCGCGCTGGCGCTGGCGCGGTCGGGCCTTGGCCGGTCGCAATGGGTGTTTCTGATCCTGATCCTGCTGCCATTCTGGACCAATGGGCTGGTGCGGATCTTCTCCTGGACCATGGTGATCCGCGAAGGCGGGTTTCTTGACGCGGTTGTGCAATTTATCCTGCCCGAGGCCGCATCGGTCGGCTTTCTCTATTCCCGCCCGGCAATCGTGCTGGGCCTGGTGCATGGCTATCTGCCCTATATGGTCCTGACCTGCTATATCGCGATCTCGACCATTGATGATGCGATTGTCGAGGCGGCGGAAAGCCTTGGCGCGCGGTGGTGGACGATCCTTGGCCGCATTCTGATCCCGATGGCAGCGCCGGGCCTGATCGCCGGATCGGTGCTGATCTTCGTGCCGGTCGTCGGCGCGTTTATGGAGCCGCGCATCCTTGGCGGCCCGCAGGGCGTGACACTGGGCACCGTGATCGAGGACAGTTTCACGCAAGGCTTCAACTGGCCACAAGGGGCCGCGCTTTCCTTCATGCTGCTCGCGGTGGTTCTGGCAATTTTCGCGACCTTCTCCGGCGTGTTGCGCCGCAATGCGGAGTTGTGAGCGGATGAAAGCCTTTGGTCGCGTCTATCTCTGCCTGTTGATCTTCTTCCTCTACCTGCCCATCGGCGTGATGATCGCCATGGGCTTTAACGCGTCGCCCTATTACCAGCTGCCATTTGAATTCTCGACCCGCTGGTGGCATGAGCTGTGGCAAAACGCCGAACTGCTCGAGGCGGGGAAGAACTCGGTCATCGTGGCCATAATCGTGACGCTGATTGCGACGCCGGTCGGAACCGCTGCCGCCGTGGCTCTGCATCGGCGCGAGTTTCCGGGGCGGAATTTCCTGCGCGTGATGCTGCTTCCGCCCATCGCCATCCCCTGGCTGATCACCGGCACCGCCATGCTCGTGATGTTTTACTGGAGCGGCATCGGTCGCGGCTTTCACGCCATGCTGATCGGCCATGTCGCGCTGGCCATTCCTTACGTGGTGCTCGTGGTCTCGACAGGCCTGCAAACCATCCGCCAGGATCTCGAAGAGGCCGCGATGAGCCTGGGTGCGACGCCGCTTTTCGCCTTTTTCCGGGTGACTTTGCCGTTGCTCACGCCCTCGATCATCGGCGCGGCGCTGTTTGCCTTCGCGGTCTCGCTCGATCAGTTCGTGATCTCGTATTTCCTGGCCACACCCGGCTATACGACGCTGCCGGTGAAAATCTATTCCGCGATCCGCAAAGGCTTCACCCCCGATATCAACATCATCTCGACGGTGCTTTTGCTCGCATCAATGGCGCTGGTGCTGATCTATTTCATCTTCTCGAAGTTCGGAGCGAAAGATGTCCGACGTTAAGCTGACGGGCATCGCCAAATCTTATGGCGGCAGCCCGGTTCTGACCGATATCACCGTCGATTTCCCATCGGGGAGCTTTACCAGCCTCCTCGGCCCGTCCGGCTCGGGGAAGACAACGCTTCTGAGGATCATCGCGGGCTTTATCACACCCGAGGCGGGCCAGGTGACGATCGGCGGCGAAGACGTGACCCGCATCCCGGTCTGGGCCCGCAATATCGGCATGGTGTTCCAGTCCTACGCGCTGTTCCCGCATATGAGCGTGCGCGACAATGTCGCCTTCGGCCTTGGCCGGCGCGGGGTCAAAGGTGCTGAAGCAAAGCGCCGCGTTGATGAGGCGCTGGAGATGGTGCGGCTGCCGGGCTTTGCCGACCGCCTGCCGAAACAGCTTTCCGGTGGCCAGCAGCAGCGCGTCGCGATGGCCCGGGCGATTGTGACCGGGCCGAAGGTGCTTTTGCTGGATGAGCCGCTTTCCGCGCTGGACCGGCGGCTCAGACAGGAGATGCAGGTCGAGCTTCTGAGCCTGCAACGCGAGATCGGTGTCACGACGATCTTTGTCACCCATGATCAGGAAGAGGCGCTGACCCTGTCGGATCAGGTGGCGATCCTCGACCGTGGGCGCATCGTGCAGATGGGTGCACCGGCGGCAATCTATGAACGGCCCGCCACCCGCTTTGCCGCCGAATTCCTTGGCGATGCCAATTTCTTTGCCGGTCGGGTAGAAGGTGGCGCGATCACAGTCGCCGGACACCGCATCACCGCGCCGGGCCTGCCCGAGGGCCGCGACGTGACACTGGCGGTCAGGCCCGAAAAGATCAGCCTTGATGCCACCCATGAAAACCAGGTGCGGGCGAAGGTGCTGAACGCGATCTATGCGGGCGCGAACCTGACCTATCTGATGGAAGGGCCGGGCGGCCAGCGGCTGAAGGTCTTTGCGCAAAATGCCGATGGTGTGATCCTGGCCAATGGCGCTGAGGTCACGCTCAGCTGGCCCGCCGCGCATACGATCCTGGTGGAGGGCTGAGATGCGCGACACGCTTCATATGGTCATCGACATGCAGCGGCTGTTTGATGAGGAAACCGTCTGGCATACGCCGATGCTGCGCGAGGTGCTGCCGAATGTGCTGCGGCTTTGCGAGGGGTTTCGCGGCCAGAACGCCTTTGCGCGTTTCGTGGTTCCCGAGACGGCCGAGGCGGCAACCGGCACCTGGGCGCGCTATTATCAACGCTGGGATATGCTGACCGGCGAAAGGATTGACCGTGCTCTGCTCGACCTTGTGGCGGAATTGCAGCCCTTTGCGGCGAAAGCGCTGGTGATCGACAAGCTGGTCTATTCGCCGTTCAAGGTCGCGGGCGTGACCGAGCGGCTTTTTTCAGACGGGATCCGCCATATCGTGTTTTCCGGGGTGGAAACCGATGTCTGCGTGCTTGCGGCGGTGATGGATGCGATGGATCTGGGCTTTGACGTGACGATTGTCACCGATGCGGTCGGCAGTTCCGCCCGCGAAGCGCATGAGGCGGCCCTGCGCCTGATCTACCCGCGCTGCGAGGATCAGATCCGGCTGGCGACGACTGACCAGATCCTCAGCGAAAGATAGCCCGCCCCGTGCCTTCGGGGCGGGCCTGTTTCAATGCGGCGCTTTCGACAGTCGCTGCACCACTGCGATGAAGCGGTCGACCTCATCGCGCGTGTTGTAAAACGCGAGCGAGGGCCGCACGGTCGTCTCCAGCCCGAAGCGGCGCAGGATTGGCTGTGCGCAATGATGGCCGGTGCGCACCGCGATACCTTCCTCATTCAGCGCAACGCCCACCTCATGCGTGGTATAGCCTTCCAGCGTGAAGGACAGAACCGAGGCCTTCTCGCGCGCCGTGCCGACCAGCCGCACACCTCTGATCGGGCGCAGAAGATGGGTCGCGTAATCCAGCAGCTCATTCTCATAACGGCCGATATTTTCGATCCCCCAGCCCTCGACATATTCCAGCGCGGCACCAAGGCCGACCGCATCGGCGATGTTCCCGGTCCCGGCCTCGAACTTATTCGGCGCGGGCTGAAAGCGGGTGCGCTCGAAGGTGACATCCTCGATCATATTGCCGCCGCCTTGCCAGGGCGGCATGTCGTCAAGGATCTCGGCCCTGGCCCAGACCGCGCCGATGCCGGTGGGGCCGAAAATCTTATGCCCCGAAAAGACAAAGAAATCCGCGCCGATATCCTGGACATCAACCCGCATATGGCTGATCGACTGTGCGCCATCGACCAGCGCCTTTGCGCCATTCCGATGCGCCAGATCGACGATCTCTTTCACCGGCACCACCGTGCCAAGTGCGTTCGAGACCTGCGTGACCGCGACAAGCTTCACCTTCGGCCCCAGGAGGCGCTGATACTCCGACAGGATCACCTGGCCATCCTCATCAACCGGGATCACCCTGATCTTCGCGCCGACCGCCCAGGCGAGCTGCTGCCAGGGCACGATATTCGCGTGATGTTCAAGGTTCGAGACGATGATCTCATCGCCCTCGCCGATATTCTTTGCGCCCCAGGACTTGGCGATCAGATTGATCGCCTCGGTGGTGCCCCGGGTAAAGATCACCTCATTCACCGAGGGCGCATTGATGAAGCGCCGCACGGATTCCCGTGCCTTTTCATAGGCATCGGTGGCGCGGGCGGCGAGCTCATGCGCGGCGCGATGGATGTTCGAATTCTCATGCTCGTAGAAATACGAGACCCGTTCGATCACCTGGCGCGGCTTTTGCGTGGTGGCTGCATTGTCGAACCAGACGAGTTGCCGCCCGTTCACCCGTTCCTGCAGGATAGGGAAGTCGCGGCGCACGGCATGGACGTCAAAGGCCCCGCGCTGCGGCTGGCTTGCCGGGGCCGGGCGCGCGGGCGCCTGGTTGTCTGCCAGCAGTGCGCGCAGATCATCGGCCCCGGGCAGGCCGAAACTGCGGGCCGAGACGAGGTCCTCTCGCGGCACATCCGGCGCTTTGGACTGGGGCGCGTAGGGGGTAGCATCGGCGAGGAAGTAGAAGGGCGTTGCGCTGTCCGTTGTGGGTGCTGCACGCGGAGAGACCTGCGGCACGCCGAGCGAATGGCCTCCGAACCTTCCGTTCAGCGCGGATGGCACGATGGCGGCGTGATCGGGCAGGCCGTTTGTCGCCACCGCTTTGGGCGCCAGCGAGGGCGTTGAGGCCAGCACCGCCGCGCCGTCCTGCGGGTTGGCTGGCGCGGCATTTGCCCCGGGCGCGAAGGCCCCGGGCAAAGCTGGGCCATTTGCCAGCGGCCCGGGCGAAAAGCCCGCCGGCTGCGGATTGGCAGGCACCGGGTTTGACGGCAAATGCCCGCCAGAAGACGGTCCCCCATTCCCTGCCGCGCCCGGAAGCGCGGCAAAGAATTGCGAGGCGAGGCTCGTCAGGGCTGCCACATCGGGCAGACCCTGCGGCACGACATCCGGCGCGGGAAGCGGGTTACTTATAGGTGTCGGGATAGTCATGGAACTTGCCGATCTCCACATCATCCAGCACGGCCAGGGCATCCGGCGATTGCACGACGAGGCTGCAATAAAGGCTGATCAGGTAAGACGCGATCGCCGAGCGGTTGATCCCCATGAAACGCACGGACAAGCCCGGCGCCTGTTCGCCCGCCAGCCCCGGCTGGTAAAGGCCGACCACGCCCTGGCGCTTGTCGCCAACCCGGATCAGGAGGATCTTGGTCTTGCCATCGACCACCGGCACCTTGTCGGAGGGGATGATCGGAATGCCGCGCCAGGTCAGGAATTGCGAGCCGAACAGCGACACGGTCGGCGGTGGTACACCGCGCCGGGTGCATTCGCGGCCAAAAGCGGCGATGGCATCGGGATGGGTCAGGAAAAACGCGGGCTCTTTCCAGACTTTCGCGATCAGCAGGTCGAGATCATCCGGGGTCGGCGCGCCGGTCAGCGGGTAGTTGACCTGATCGGGGTGGACATTGGCCAGCAACCCGTAATCCGGGTTGTTGATCAGCTGGCCTTCCTGGGTCTCTTTGATGGTCTCAATCGCCAGGCGCAGCTGCTCTTTGACCTGGTCAAAGGGGCTGGAATAGAGATCCGAGATACGGGTGTGAACGTCGACGATGGTCGAGACGCCATTGAGAAAATACTCGCGCGGGGTCTCATCGTAATCGACAAAGGTCTGCGGGAGTTCAGATTCATCTTCGCGCGCGGTGCAGGCGACATGCACATCCTGCGGGTTTTTCACCGTGTTCAGCCGGTAGATCCCGGCCTCGACCGGCAGCCATTGCAAGAGATGGACAAGCCAGCGCGGGCTGATTGTTGAAAGGATCGGAACAGTTTTGGTGGCATTTGCAAGCTGCCGGGCGGCGTTGTCGCCAAGCGCAGATTGCGGGGAGAGATCGGCCATAAGGCGCTCCGCTTGAGGGGGTGGGGGAGGAGAGGCGTGAAACTGTGTTCTCTTTTGTATATCTTTGGTGGAATAAACTTCCAATTCAATCAATTTGTGTAGAATATTTTGCCATAAACGGGAGGGGGGTCAGGCAATTTTGACATGTCCATTCTCTGGCTGCCCCTGCGATTGCGATCTGGCCTGCGACACCATGCTTCTGGGGGGGACATCGCCGGTGATCCAGACATTGCCGCCAAGGACCGATCCCTGACCGATGGTCACCCGGCCCAGCACCGTGGCGCCGGAATAGATCACCACATCGTCTTCGATGATCGGATGGCGGGGCAGACCTTTGACCACATTGCCCTGTATGTCGGTGGGAAAGCTTTTGGCGCCCAGCGTCACGCCCTGAAACAGCTGCACCCGGTCGCCGATGATGGCGGTGGCGCCGATCACGGTGCCGGTGCCGTGGTCGATGAAAAAGCTCTCGCCGATGCGGGCGCCGGGATGGATATCGATGCCGGTCTCGCCATGTGCCATCTCGGCAATCAGCCGCGCGATCAGCGGCAGGCCAAGGGTGAAAAGCCGATGCGCGAGCCGATGGTTGATCAGGGCGCGCAGACCCGGATAGCACAAAAGCACCTCATCAACCCCGCGTGCAGCCGGATCGGCGCGGAAGGCGGCGACAACATCGGTGTCGAGGACCCGGCGAATCCCGGCCAGGCTCTGGATGAATGCGGCGACGATGGCCGGGGCGGCATCGGGCGCAGGCGCTGCGCCGGGGCCAAGATAGCGGCGCGCCCAGTCAAGCTCGCGCGCGGTTTCGCGGGTCAGGTCCTGCGCGGCGCGCGCGAGGGTGATTGCAATGAACTCATTCTCGTTCTCCTGGCGCAGATCGGCCGGGCCAAGCCGCATCGGGAACAGAACCGCCCGCAGATCGGTGACAATCGCCGCGACACGTTCGGGTGAGGGCAATTCGCGCGGCCCCGCCTCTTCAAGGCGCAGATGTGAGACGCGCCAGTCATGGCGGGCTTCGGCGAGGCCGGCGATGGTCGCCGAAATATCTTCCGCGAAACCGTCATGGTCGCGGGCAGGGATGGGCATTGCTGTCTCCGTAAAACCAGGGATGGCGTGGCCCGGGGGCCGGAAGGGCGGCGTTTTAATCCTGGTGCCAGGGCAGGCCGTGAAAGCGCCAGCCGTCGGCGGTGCCGCGGTGGCCGGCGGCATCCAGCTCGCCCTCGAAGCCCTCGGCCACGCTGAAGGCCTGGGTCCAGCCGGCTTTGGTCAATGCCCCGGCCGCCAGCGCCGATCGTTTGCCGCTGCGACAGATAAGCAGGAGCCGTGCCGTCTTATCCGGCACCAGCGCCGCCACCTGGCGGGCGAAATGCGGGTTGCGGTTCATCGCGGTTCCGGTCGCCCAGGCGACATGCAGCGTGCCGGGAACGCGGCCGACATAGGCGCGCTCTTCCACTGTGCGCACATCGAGGATCACCGCCTCGCCGCGCGAGACAAGATCCCAGGCGGTGTGGGGCGCGATGACCCCGGCAAAGCCATCCTGCGCCACGGGAACCGCGGAAAAGCTGGTATCGGCACGAAGATTCATCATCACACTCCCAGTTTTCTGGCCCTGGCTGCGGGGTCCGCAAACCGCCGGGCCGGGCCCGCAACGGGGTCAGGATAGCGCTGGAAATCCCCGGTCAGGAACAGGTTTTCGCCCCGTTTTGCCCACGGGCACCAAACTTGGAACAGGCCGATTGCGGCGCCTGCGGAAGAGATAAAATTTCTCTTCCGCGCGCAGCGTTTGGGGAAGGGGCGATCTGCGGCTGCCTGGAGCTGCGCAGGCCTCAGCGCCGGAAATTCCCGCGAATCTGTGACTAAAACCGTTCAATGGGGCCTGACGAGCGCCTTCAGCCCGGAGCGACCCGCAACATCGGTCGCGCCTGTGTGACCATCGCGCCAGGGGCCACGTCTTCCAAAAGCCAGACGCCGCCGCCGATTACTGCGCCCTGGCCGACCGTAATCCGGCCAAGGATCGTCGCCCCGGCATAGATCACCACATCATCGCCGATCTGCGGATGGCGCGGCTGCCCTTTGATCAGCGCCCCGGTGCCATCGTCCTGGAAGCTCTTGGCGCCCAGCGTCACCTGTTGATAAAGCCGCACATTGCGCCCGATCACTGCCGTCTCACCGATCACCACACCGGTGCCGTGGTCGATGAAAAACGCCGGCCCGATTTTTGCGCCGGGATGGATGTCGATCCCGGTCACGGAATGCGAATGCTCGGCCATGATGCGGGCGATCATGCGGATGCCGGCGCGGCTCAGCTCATGCGCGATGCGGTGATGCAGGATCGCGGCCACACCGGGAAAGCAAAAGGCGACCTCGTCAAGGCTCATCGCGGAAGGGTCGCCCTGCCAGGCCGCCAGAATATCGGTGTCATGCAGATCGCGGATGATCACCAGCCGTTCAAGGAAGGCGCGGGACAGCGCCTCGCCCCGGGCATGTGACGCTGCCGCGTCGGCATCGGGGGCCAGCATCAGCTCGGTGATGACAAGATCGGCAAGGCGCAGACGGATCGAGGCCAGCATCTGCGCGATGAAGGTATCCGTGGCCTCGGGCGCGAGGTCCTGGGGGCCGAAATGGCGCGGGTAAAGCGTCGCAACGATGTCGTTCAGCAGTTCGATGATGGCGCGTTTCGAGGGCAGGCGCGGCGTCGGGCGCCCGTGATACCGCCGCTGCTGCGAGACGATGCGCAAAAGGCGCAGCCGTTCCGTCAGGCGGGCGATCAGCGCGGCATCATCCGCCGCCTGATCACCGATGGTTTCCCCCGGGGCTCCGTCCATCGAACTCTCCGTCACTGGCACTGTGCGCGCTGCGCCGGATGGCTAACGAATGTGACCCCCGCTGCCAATGGAAGGATCTTTTCTTCTTTGCGCCTTTGGGAGAAGGGATTTCTCCCGTCCCTCCGGGCCGAGCGCACGGGACCAGTCGGTCGGCGGGGCTGTTGCCCCGGCCAGCCGCCCGGGGCGCTGCAGGATCCGCAGTGCCCCGCCCGCGTTCAGCAGGCCCGCAATCTGCGGGCTGATCCGCTGCTGTGCACGCAATGTCGTCAGTCCCGGCAGGCCCGAGAGCAGGAACAGCCCGAAATGGAGATCATAAATCCCGACCCGCCACAAAAGCGGCGCCATGATCAGCCCGGCATCGCTTTCCGGCGCCGTCTGCGGGGCGAGGGGTTCCAGTGCGCGCAATTCCTGGCGCAGGGCGTAGATGGTCAGGTCCAGATCGGCCGGAAAGGCCGCAGGGTCGATCGCCGCCAGCTGCGCCTGGGCGGATTGCACGGCCCCGAGCACTGGCATGGCAGTTCCGGGCATATCCGGCAGCGCGGCGAGCAACGCAGCGCCATCATGCAAGGGTACCGGATCCGCATCGGGCGCTAAGAGCGCCGGCAGCGGGCCGCACTCATCGCGCAGGACAGGAAGCTGCCGCGCCCGCAGCACAAGCTGCACCGCATCGGCCAGGGTATGATCTGCCGGGGCGATCAGGCGCCAGGGTTTACTCATGGCGAGACGCTCCGACGGGGTTCGGAATCAAGGCGACGGCTCTCGCCGGTGGCCAGCGCGAGGCGGGCATTCCAGGCCGCAAAGCCTGCCACCAGGATCAGATCGGTGATTTCCTGATCGTCAAGCTTTTCCTCCTCCAGTGTCCAGAAGACCTGGCGGCTGGCCCTGACCGGGATCGCCGCCAGCGCCGAGGCTGCCGCGATCACGCCGCCAGAGCGGCCCCCGAGCGGGCTTGGCAGACCCTCTTCCAGCAGAACCTCGACCTCGCGCTTGCGCCTCAGGCCAGCAGCCGCGCGCCGGGCATGGGCGGCGGCGGTGAAGAAACAGCCGATGCGGCGCGCGACAGCGGTGGCCGCGAGATCGCGCTCCCCCTGGGCAAGCCCGGCGCCACGGCGGCGGGCGAGAAATTCCGCTGACGCTGTAAGGACGGGCCCCGCATCCCCGGCCAGCACGGCAGGCAGAAAGGCAACCGGCTCGGTCTCGACCGCCGGCACCTGGATTGGCGTCGGGAATGCCGCCTGCGCGGGTTTGCGGGGTCGCCATTCGTGGCGACGGCTGGTGAAACGGTCAGGCAGGCGGGACGCGGGCGGCTCAGCGGACGGTGCCCCGCAGGGGGCGAGGCCCTGGCCCGGAATCCCCGGTTCGGGCAGCAGCGGGTCAGCCATAGGCAAACCCGGCGGGCCGGTCCTGGCCGGTCGTGCCTGTGCGCTGCAAATGGCGTGCATGTGCATAAGCCCTGAGGCCGCTGACCACCGGGCTCAGCGCGCCGATCCAGGCAATCAGCCGGTTCAGAGCCAGCGTCTCGGCGGGCAGCCAGCCGGCCCGTTCCAGCGCTTCATCTGCCGCCGCAGTGATGTCGCGCGGGTGCAGCGTCACCAGATGTGCATGTTCCAGCGCCGCCGACAGGCGCGCCCCAAGGCGCAGCCGCAGCGGCGGATCGGCGCGCCAGGCCGGCCCGTCCAGATCCTCGGCCGAAAGCGGGCCGGGGGGCCAGGTTCCGTAAGGCCCGGGCAGAGCCGCGTTCTCCGCCTCTTCCGCGATCAGGAGGGCAAGCTCGCTGTCCGCCGCCTGAAGCAGCGCGTGAAGATGGGTGCTGACAGCCTCTTCGCCATGCAGATGCGCGGTGAAAGCGGCAATCGCCAGCGCCTCGGTTCGCGCGGCGCCGCTGTGACGCAAGAGATCCTGATACCCTGATTCAAGGCCTGCCAGCAATTCTGGCCGGTTGCGCAAGGCGCGCAGGATCGGGCTGCCCGGCGGCACCGCCGCCAGACGTTCGGCAAGGGTTGGCCGATGCAGCAAGGGTTCGTGGCGGGACATAGTTCTTCCTCTCGCATCCGGGAACAGGCGGGTCTGAGGACAGTCTCGCATAAACACGATAAAATAAGACGTGTTTATTTCGGGCGGGTGGAGAATAAGCGGGCGGCGAGGGCGGGTCTGCGGGGGAAATTCGCCCCTGGCGCGTGAGGAGCGCGCGCAAAGGACAGGGGCGCGGGAGAATCACCTTCCCCCGCGCCCCTTTCGCGTTGCGCCGTTTTCATCGATCTCAGTTCCAGTCGTGGCGCGGTGGTTTCACGCCATTCAGCGCCCAATTGCCCACGAGGTGATATTTCCAGCGCACCGGATCATGCAGCGTATGGACGCGCGCATTGCGCCAGTGGCGGTCAAAGGCGTGTTTTCGTAAGGAAGACCTGGTGCCGCCCAGCTCGAACAGCCGGTTGGTGGCTTCGATCGCAACCTCGGTGGTCAGCACCTTGGCCTTGGCCACTGCGACCGAGGCAAGGGCCACATTTTCCTCATCCGGCGCCGGTTTCGCGGCATCAAGCACCCGGCCCGCGCGCTCCAGCAATGCCTCGGCGGCGGATTGACGGATCTCGAGCTCCCCGATCCTGAGGATGGTCAGCGGGTCTTCCGAAGCGTGTTCGACCGCGGCATCGATCCAGGGTCGGGCCTGCTCGCGTACAAAGGCGATTGTGTCCTCCAGCGCGGCGCGCGCAATGCCCGCATCAATCGCCGCAGTGGTGATCTGCGCGAAAGGGCCGGCAAGGGTCGGGGATTCGTAGGATTTGTAACTCGGGATCAGGTTGAAATCCTGCACCCGCAGCCGTTCCAGCAGCACCGTGCCGCTGGACGTCGTGCGCTGGCCGATACTGTCCCAGTCATCGACCACCACGAGCCCCGGCGTCTCGCGCGGCACAAAAGCCAGCTGTGCGCGATCCTGATCATCCAGCGCCAGAACGCCGAGATAATGGGCGTATAGCGAGCCGGTGCAATAGCCCTTGCGGCCCTCGATCACATAGCCCTCGCCGTCGCGGGTGAGGCGGGTTTGCAGATCGGCCACGTTTTTGCCGCCGGTCTCAGACAGCGCATTGGCGAAGCGATGACCTTGCAGCACGAGGCCGAAATAATGCCGCTTCTGCTCTTCCGTCCCTTGCAGTCGCAGGTCTTCGAGGAGGCAGTAATGATTTTGCGGGATCTGCCCCAGCGATGGGTCCGCCGCCGAGATGATCGCGATCACTTCGGCCAGCGTCGCGTAAGACACCTCGGCCCCGCCATAGGCTTTGGGCACCTGGATGCCCCAAAGGCCCGAGTTCGAGAAATGGTCGACCACGTCGGCGGGGACCTGGCGGGTGGCATCTCGCTCTGCCGCGCCGGGACGCAGGAAGGCCGCGACCTCATGCGCGATCCGGATTGCCTCTGCATCATCGCGGATCACATGGGCGGCGGGCGGGTTGATCGGATAGCTCGCTGAAAGGGTCATGCTTTGGTCGCCTTCACATTGCCGCCATGGCCGCCGCCGCCAAAGACCGCAGGCGCGCCGAAGGACGGGCGCAGCGGAGCGGTCGCCGGTCTGATGTCAAGTTCGGGGAACAAAAGTTCCGCGACCGTATAGGCCTCTTCCAGATGCGGGTAACCCGAGGCGATCACGGTATCGATGCCGATCTCCTGGTATTCGCGCAGCCGTGCGGCAACCGTGGCGGGAGAGCCAACCAGCGCCGTGCCTGCGCCAGAGCGCACGAGGCCCACCCCCGCCCAGAGGTTCGGCGAGACCTCAAGCCGGTCACGGCGGCCCTCATGCAGGCGGCGCATCCGTTCCTGACCCACTGAATCCGACTGGGTTTTCTGCACCGCCTGGGCATTCGCGATGGTCTCATCCGAGAGGTGCGAGATCAGGCGGTCGGCGGCGGCCCAGGCTTCCTCATCGGTTTCACGCACGATGAAATGCAGTCGGATACCAAAGCTGACCTCGCGCCCCTTTGCCGCCGCCGCCGCGCGCACCGCTTTGATTTTCTCGGCCACCTGGGTCGGGGGCTCGCCCCAGGTCAGGTATTTCTCGACATAATCGCCGGCAAAATCATGAGCGGCCTCGGACGACCCCCCGAAATACAAAGGCGGGCGCGGCTCCTGGAAGGGCGGCAGGCCCAGCTTTGCATGATGGGCCTTGATATGTTTGCCGTCGAGATGCGCCTCGCCGGTTTCGAGCAGGCTGTTGAAGACGTCGAAGAACTCGCGCGCATGGGCATAGCGCTCGTCATGCGGCAGGAAGATGCCGTCCCCCGCCAGCTCTGCCGGCGCGCCGCCAACCACGATATTGAGCAAAAGCCGCCCGCGCGACAGCCGGTCGAGCGTCGAGGCCAGTCGCGCGTAATAGGCCGGTGACGCGGTGCCCGGGCGCACGGCGACAAGGAATTTCAGCCGTTCGGTATGGGCGGCAAGATCGGCCGCGAGGATGAAGCTTTCCTCGCAGGCGACCGAGGTTGGGATCAGTACGCCGGAATAGCCTAAGCCATCCGCCGCCCGGGCGATCTGGCGGAAGTAATCCGGGTCTCCTGGCCGCGCGCGCAGGTCGCTGCCCAGATAGGCGCCATCGCCGGAGGAAGGGATGAACCACAGGAAGTCCAGCGGTTTCTGCGGGTTGGTCATGTGAGGCTCCGGCGGGGTGATTGAGAAACTGTCTCCTGCCAGAGGTAACCCTGGCAGGAGACGGACGGCGCGCAGGCATGAGGAGGTCACGCGCCCCGTCTTTACGGGTTTGTATGCGCGCGAAGGCGTCAGAAGGCGGGGAAGATCTGGCCCTTGTAGCGGTCGAGGATGAACTGGCGGGTCTCGTCGCTGTTCAGCGCTTTGGCGAGGATTTTGATGCGCGGATCTTCGGTGTCACCGGGGCGGGTCACGAGATATTCGCTCCAGACGTTATGACCATCCTGGCCATTGTCGATGAACAGCGCCTTATCGATATCAAGACCGGCTTCGAAGACGTAGTTGCCGTTCAGCGCGCCCAGATCGACCTCATTGAGCGCGCGCGGCAGCAGCGCCGATTCCAGCTCGACGATATCGAGGTTTTTCGGGTTCTCGGTGATGTCCTTCAGCCCCGGCAGCGGGTCATCGGGCGAGGTCAGCGATTTGAATTCGCCCAGTTTGATCAGTCCCAGCTGTTGCAGGAGCAAGAGCCCGCGCCCGCCATTGACCGGGTCATTCGGGATCGCGACTTTCGCGCCGTCTTTCAGCTCATCCAGCGAGGAGATTTTGGTCGAATAGGCGACATAGGGCTCGATATGGACCGGCACGATGACGGTCAGATTGTCGCCGCGCTCGCGGTTCCATTCGTTGAGGAAGGGGCGATACTGGTAGTAATTGCCGTCAAGCTCGCCCGAAACCAGCTGCGCATTGGGCTGGATGTAATCGGTGAAGACGCGGATATCGAGGTCGATGCCTTCTTTCGCGACAATCGGTTTCACGAATTCGAGGATCTCGGCATGGGGGATGGCGGTGGCGCCGATCACCAGCTTTTCCTGTGCCTGACCCGCGCCTGCAAGGCCGAAGGCAGCGGCGGCGGCAAAGGCCAGGGTTTTCAGTTTTGACATAGAATTATCCTTTGGAATGAAGCGGTTCAGCGGCGCGTGAAACGGGTGACGAGGCTGTTCCCCGAGGCCTGGATCAACTGCACCAGCAAGATGAGGACCACGACGCAGACCAGCATGATCTCGGTCTGGAAGCGGTGATAGCCGTAGCGGATCGCCAGATCGCCTAGCCCGCCGCCACCGATGGCTCCCGACATCGCGGTGTAGTCGACAAGCACAATTGCGGTGACGGTGACGGCGGCGATCAGGCCGGGCAGGGCCTCGGGGAGGACAGCGCGAAAGATGGTCTGGGCAGGCGAAGCGCCCATTGCAAGGCTTGCCTCGATCACGCCGCGATCCACCTCACGAAGCGCGGTCTCCACAAGGCGTGCGAAGAAGGGCGAGGTGCCGATCACCAGCGGAAAGATCACGCCGCGAATGCCCAGCGAGGTGCCGGTGATCAGGACCGTGACCGGCATCAGGACGATCAGGAGAATGATGAATGGCACCGAGCGGATGATGTTCAGCACGAATGACAGCGCGCCATAGCCGATGGGCTTTGCGAAAGGCTGCCCCTTGCCGGTGACGAACAGCAGGATACCCAGCGGCAGTCCGATCAGCACCGTAAGTGTCAGCGAGATCCCGACCATGGTCAGGGTCTGGCCGAGCGCGGTGCCGATATCGGCCCAGTTGATCCGGTCAAACCACATGGAGATGCCTTTCGCGTTCCCCGCCACGTTCTGCAGCCGTCGGGCCGCCGCCGATCAGCTCGACCGTAACGCCCGAGGCGCGCAGGGCTGCCACCGCCGCCCCGCCATTGCCGCCGGACAAAGCCACCGCGAATTGCGCATAGGGTGTCGTGCGGATATGGCCGACACGGCCGCCGAGAATGGCGAAATCGCTGCCGAAATCGCGGGCGATGCGCCCGAGGATCGGCTGATGCGCCGTGGCACCGGTCAGGGTCAGCCGCAAGAGCTGGCCTGTCGCCTGTGTGGCGGGAACCGCATTGTCCCCCTCGGCCTCGCGCACCAGGGCGCGGGTCACGGGATGGGCGGGATGCAGGAAAACAGTCGTGACCGGGCCTTCCTCGACCACGCGGCCCTTTTCCAGTACCGCCACACGATCACAGGCGCGGCGGATCACCTCCATCTCATGAGTGATCATCACGATGGTGACGCCAAGCTCGCGGTTGATTTCCTGCAACAGATCCAGCACCTGGCCGGTGGTCTGCGGATCAAGTGCGCTGGTTGCCTCGTCGCATAAAAGCACCTTCGGGTCATTCGCCAGCGCGCGGGCGATGCCGACGCGCTGTTTCTGCCCCCCCGAAAGCTCGCGCGGGTATTTTTGCGCGTGATCCGCCAGGCCGACCCGATCCAGCAGGGCCGCGACTTTTGCCGTGATCTCGGCCCGGCTCAGCCGCCCGGCCAGCTCCAGCGGATATGCGACATTCTTTGCCACCGTCCGCCCGCTGAGCAGGTTGAAATGCTGGAACACCATGCCGATCGAGCGGCGCAGATCACTCAGCGCAGTTCCTTTCGCATCGGTGACCCGCGCGCCGTCAATCAGCACCTCGCCCGAGGAGGGGCGTTCAAGCAGGTTGATCAGCCGCACCAGTGTCGATTTCCCGGCGCCTGATGCCCCGATGATGCCGTAAATCTCGCCCCGACCGACCGAAAGGTCGATACCGTGCAGCGCAGGCGCCGCGCCGCGCTTTGAGGCAAAGCTCTTGGTGACTGCCTCGAGACGTATCATTCTGCGGCACTGCGCGCGGCGGCCTCGGCCAGTTTCACCGCCTCGATATCGCGGTAGCGTTCGGCCGGGTGGTTGACGGGCAGATAGGGGCCGGCGCCGAACAGCTTTTCGCGCAGGGTTCCGGCCTTATATTCGGTCGGATAGGCGCCGCGCTTTTGCAGCTCGGGCACAACCAGATCGACGACATCTTCAAACGAGCCCGGCGTTACCGCATAGGCGATGTTGAAGCCATCGACATCGGTTTCCGCGACCCAGTCCTGCAGGATATCCGCGATCTGCGCCGGAGAGCCGACAAAGACCGGCCCCTGGCCACCGATGCCGCCATATTTCGCCAGCTCATCCACGGTCCAGACCTTGTCCTTGCCGCCAAAGGCATCAAGCATGGAATGGATCGCATTGGTCTCAACCTTGCGGATCACTTCGCCGGGCTGGTAAGCGCCGAAATCGACCCCGCTCCAGCCCGACATGAAGACCAGCGAGCCTTCATATGAGATGTATTTGCTGTAATCCTCGAATTTGGCGCGGGCCTTTTCCTCGGTTTCATCGGTGATGATCGTGATCAGTGTATAGACATAGATCTGCTTTGGGTCGCGGCCCTCTGCCGCCGCGCGGGCCCGGATATCGGCGACATAGTCTTTCAGCAGCGCCTTTGACGGCGCGCCGACGAAGACGCATTCCGCATGGGCCGCCGCGAAGGCCTTGCCCGGGCCCGAGGCCCCGGCCTGGTAGATCAGCGGCGTGCGTTGCGGCGACGGTTCGGTCAGCCCGTAACCTGGCACCTCGAAATATTTGCCCTTATGGCCGATCTCATGGACTTTGGCCGGATCGGCGAAAACGCGGCCTTCGGCGTCTTTGACAACCGCGCCTTCCTCCCAGCTGCCTTCCAGCAGCTTGTAGATCACCTCGAGATATTCCGAGGCGACCTCATAGCGGTTGTCGTGCTTTTTCAACCCGCCCTGACCGATGTTTTTCGCCCCGCTCTCCAGGTAAGAGGTCACGATGTTCCAGCCGACACGGCCCTTTGAGTGGTGATCCGCCGTCGCGATACGGCGGGCGAAAGTATAGGGGTGCTCAAATGAGGTGGAGGCGGTGATCCCGATCCCCAGATGCTCGGTCGCAAGCGCAATCGGCGCGGCGAGCTGGATCGGGTCATTCACCGGGATCTGGGCGCCATTCCGGATCGCGCCCTCATTATTCCCTTTATAGACATCGTAATATCCGATCACATCGGCGATGAAGATGCCGTCGAACACGCCGCGTTCCAGCGTGCGGGCCAGATCCTGCCAGTAGTCGAGATCCTTGTATTTTATCGACCGGTCGGTCGGATGCGCCCAGAGACCGGGCGACTGATGGCCGACGCAGTTCATGTCAAAGGCGTTGAAGCGGATCTGGCGGGTCATCTTGCAGTCTCTCATCTGATCGGCGGTCGGATCGGCAGGGAGATGCCGGGCAGCCGGTTAAACACGACATGTTGTGCCGTGATTACCGCGCCTGAGGGGCCGGAGGCGATTCCAAAGCCCGGCCCCCAAAGAGAAGGATCTCCTGGCGGGGCCGCCCCGTGCAGCCTGGATTTTCTTTGTCACAGGCAAGGATTTGACAGGGGTCTTATGACTTTCAAAGGGTTATGCCAAATCGGCGCGGCCAGAGACTCATGGCTGATTTTTCGCGCTACCAGGCGGCTTCCGCCTGATTTTGACCTGCAAAGGGAAAGGGCATTCCCTGTCAGGAGATTAGTTTTCTCTGGCAGAGGGGGGTAACAGGGGCTGTATTCTGCGCAGAAAAGGCCTTTGGAATGGCCGGAGGGCCGCTGCTCCTCGTATAAATCAATCATATATCTGACGGGCTGCACCCCTCAGGCCATAGCCCACACCGCCCCCACATCGCCCAGGAAGTCGCGACATGAGCCACCCGATCGAGGATACCCCGCCCCGTCAGGCCAACCCTCCCGCCAGCCCTGAGATCTTCTGGTTCCTGCCGACCTCGGGCGATACGCGCTATCTGGGCACTTCGGATTTCAGCCGCCCACCCGAGAATGGCTATATCCGCCAGATCGCGATCACCGCGGACCGGCTGGGCTATGACGGGCTTTTGATCCCCACGGGCGCAAGCTGCCAGGACCCCTGGGTGACAGCGGCGAGCCTGATTGCCGAGACGAAGCAGATCAAGCTTCTGGTCGCTTTGCGCACCTCGATCATGGGGCCGACGGCCTCGGCGCGCCAGGCGGCGACGCTGGATCAGGCACTTGGCGGCCGGCTTTTGCTGAATGTGGTGCCGGGCGGCGATGCGACCGAGCTTGCGGCGGATGGCGTCTTTCTGAAACATGACGAGCGTTACGAGGCCGCGGATGAATTTCTGACCGTCTGGCGCCGGATCCTCGCGACCGATGCGCCGGTCTCGTTCAAGGGCAAGCATCTCAGCGTCGAGAACGCGCGGAATTTCCACCCTCCGGTGCAGCGGCCCTATCCGCCTTTGTATTTCGGAGGATCCTCGCCGGCAGCGCATGATCTCGCCGGGAAACATGTCGATGCCTATCTGACCTGGGGCGAGCCACCCGAAGCCGTGGCGGAAAAGATCGCCGATGTGCGGGCGCGGGCTGCAAAGCACGGGCGTCAGGTCCGGTTTGGCGTGCGCCTGCATGTGATCGCGCGCGAGACCGAAGAGGAGGCCTGGGCCGATGCCGACCGGCTGATCTCGCATCTCTCGGATGAGGATATCGCGGCCTCCCAAGCCAATATGGCCAGGATGGACAGCCATGGCCAGGCCCGGATGCAGGCGCTGCATGGCGGGCGGCGCGACCGGCTGGTGGTGGGGCCAAACCTCTGGGCCGGGGTTGGCCTTGTGCGCGGCGGGGCTGGCACGGCTTTGGTCGGCAACCCGCAGCAGATTGTCGAGCGGCTGCGCGAATATCAGGCGCTCGGGGTCGATACATTCGTGCTGTCGGGCTATCCGCATCTGGAAGAGTCCATCCGTTTTGCCGAACTGGTCTTCCCGCTTCTGGGCAAGTCTGCCGTGACCGAGCGCAGCGCCCAGACCGGCGGGGCCTTTGACATCCGCGCGCGCGCTTCGGCCAGCTGAGAGGGGCGCTGAAATGACCGAACAGCGCCCGATCACCGCCCCTGAAGGGCGGCATGTCGCCATCGTGGGGGCCGGGCTTTCCGGATCGGCGCTGGCCTGGCATCTGGCCCGGCTGAGCCCCGACGACACATTGCGCATCACCCTGATTGATCCGAGGCCCGAGCCTGGCAGGGGGCTCGCCTATTCTACGCCCGACCCGGACCACCGTCTGAACGTGCCGCATGTGAAGATGACACTCGACACGTCTGAGCCGGATCACTATGCGCGCTGGCTGGCATCAGACGCCGCGCCTGCCTTTACGGCGGACGCGCTGCGCCCTGACGGTGCGATTTTCACACCGCGTGCGGTGTTTGGCGCCTATGTGCTGGCCCATTTGCAACCCTTTCTCGATGCCGGTCGGATCGTGCATTTGCAAAGCCGGGCCGTCAGCGCCACGCGCGCCGCTGGTCGCTGGCAGATCGGGCTTGAGGACGGGCGCGTGATCCTGGCTGACGAAATGGTGCTCGCGGCAACCCATCCCGGCCCCGGCCTGCCGCGCGGGCTCGAAGCCCTCGCCGGGACGTCCGCGCTGATCGCCGACCCCTATCTGCCCGCTGCGCTGGACGGGATCGGCCCTGAGGAAGAGCTGCTGATCATCGGCTCGGGCCTGACCGGCGCCGATATTGTTGCAAGCCTGACGCGGCGCAATCACAAGGGGCGGATCCGGCTTTTATCGCGATCAGGGCGGCGCTCGCAGCCGCATGGGCCGGTCCAGGACGAGAGCCGCGCCGATTTCACCCTTGATCCGCCGGGCACGGCACTGGCGCTTTTGCGCCGTATCCGGGCTGAGCTGGTCATTGCCGCAAAGGCCGGGCTGACCTGGCATCCGGTCTTTGACCGCCTGCGAGGCCAGGGCCCGCAGATCTGGGCCGCGCTGCCGCTGCCCGAGCGCCGGCGGCTCTTGCGCCATCTGCGCGGGCTCTGGGATATCCACCGCTTTCGCATTGCACCGCAGACCCATGCAAGCCTGCTCGCAGCCGAGCGGTCAGGCCAGCTGGTCGCGCTGGCCGGCCGCGTGACGGGGCTTGAGCGTGAGGGCGCGCGGCTGCGCATCCGCCTGCGGCTGCGCCGGGGCGGCGCGCTGTGCGTCACAGCGGATCGGGTGATCCTTGCCACCGGACCGGCACATGGGGCGGTCACCGCGACCAACCCGCTTTACGCCGATCTTGCGCATCAGGGGCTGATTGCGGTCGATCCGCTGGGGCTTGGGCTTTCGGCGACGCCGGAGGGTGAAGCGATTGATGCATACGGTCAGCCGCAAAGCGATCTTCTGATCGCCGGACCGCTGGCCCGCGCCGCCGTGGGCGAGCTGATGGGAGTTCCCGAAGTGACCGCCTGGGCCGAGAAGCTGGCGGCAAAGCTGGCACAGGCGCCGGTCCCCGCCTGACCAAAGCCCCTGCCTGATCACGGCTGGATCTGAAAACGCCCCGGAGCTCCGGGGCGTTTTGCGATTTAAAGGGTCAGTTCCAGGGATGGCGCGGCGGGTTGACGCCATTCAGGTAGTAATTGCCGACATGGTAGAATTTCCAGCGCACCGGATCATGCAACGTATGAGTGCGGGCATTGCGCCAATGCCGGTCCAGCGCATGCTGCGCCAGCGTCGAGCGGGTGCCGCCCAATTCAAACAGCTTATTGGTCGCGTCAATTGCGACCTGAGTGGTCAGCACCTTGGCCTCGGCGGTCTTAATGGTCGCGTCTGTCACGTTTTCTTCCGTCGGATCGGCAAGGCCCCGGTCGATGGCGCGTCCGGCGATCTCGAGCAGCGCATCGGCGGCGTGAAGGTGGATCTTCAGCGTGCCAATGGCCTGAATCGTATAGGGATCCTCGCCCGCAGTCTCTTTGCCGCTGTCGATCCAGGGCCGGCTTTGGGTGGTCACAAAGCGGATCGTCTCGTCAATCGCGTTGCGCGCGATACCGGCATCAATCGCAGCCTGAATGATCTGCGAGATCGGCCCCTGTACCGTCGGCACCACCGAAACATCCTGGAGTTTGACCGCGCGCGCCTTCGGCACCCGCACATTCTCCAGCCGGACCGAACCGGATCCGGTGGTGCGCTGGCCAAAGCTTGACCAGTTATTGGTGATCGTCAGCCCTTTGGTTTCGCGGTCGGCAAAGACGAGATATGCGCCGTCATCCCCGATCGCAACGATTGGCACGATATGCGACAGGAGCGCGCCGGTGGTGTAGAACTTCTCGCCATTCACCACCGCCTCGTCGCCCTCGAAACTGACGCGGGTCTTGAAATCGACCACGGTCTTGCCGCCGAATTCCGAGAAGGCATTGCCAAAGCGCAGCCCCTGCAACGCCCAGCCAAAGATCTCACGTTTTTCGGCATCGGTTGCGTCAATATCGATCAGCCCGAGAATGGCGATATGGTTCTGCGCGATCTGCGCCACCGACGGATCGCCCGAGGCGACAATCGCGATCACCTTCGCAAGTGTGGCATAGGACAGGCCCGGTCCGCCATATTCCTTCGGCACGATGATCGACCAGATGCCACTTTGCGAATAGAGATCCAGCTCGCGCAGCGGCAAAAGCCCCTCGCGGTCGCGAAGCGCAGCATCCTTGGCCAGCTCTGCCGCCAGCTCTGTCGCGACGCGGATCGCATCGGCCTCGTCTTTCAGCACATAGGCCGGCTCGGACGGGCGCGGGCGAGCGGGCACCGGGTCATCGGAATTGACACGCGGATGCAGGCTATAGTCGATCTGGTTCCCGGTCAGAGAGCCCATGGCGGTTCCTTTTCACAGCAGGGTCCGGACCCGATGCCAGATAAGGGCAAATGGCCAAGACATTGATATGTCAATAATTTGCTGATGAAATTTGCCCGTAATCCGGGTATCGGGCAAGCCGTGCCCGTTCTTTTCCGCGCGCCTGCGCGGGCGGTTTCTTCTTTGCTCCGGCCCGCTGCGAGAGAGTTGTTTCCCTCGCAGCGTCCGATGGTGAATCAGTCTGGGCGCGCCGGCTCAGATCGCCTGGTCATGGGACGGCTTGTCCCAGAGATTAACGCCGCCATCGACCGCATGGAGGTCGATTTCCGCCAGCTCTTCCGGGCTGAAATCCAGGTTGTCCAGCGCCGCGACATTTTCCGCAACCTGTGCCGCCGTGGAAGCCCCGATCAGGGTCGAGGTCACACGCGGATCGCGCAGGACCCAGGCCAGCGCCAGCTGCGCAAGGCTCTGGCCACGCCGTTTCGCGATTTCATTCAGTGCGCGCGCGCGGGCGAGGTTTTCGTCGCTCAGATGTTCAGGGCGCAGCGAGCCGCCGCCCGCCCGGTTCACCCGCGCATCTTCGGGGATGCCGTTCAGATATTTGCCGGTCAAAAGCCCCTGCGCCAGGGCGGTGAAGGCGATGATGCCGGTGCCGGTCTCTTCAACGGTGTCGAGAAGATCCTTTTCAATCCAGCGGTTGAACAGGTTGTAAGACGGCTGGTTGATCAGAAGCGGCACCTGGCGGTCGCGCAGAAGCGCCGCCATCTCGCGGGTTTTTGCGCCGGAATAGGACGAGACGCCGACATAAAGCGCCTTGCCCTGTTTCACCGCCGTCGCCAGCGCATCCGCCGTCTCTTCCAGCGGGGTTTTTGCGTCGAACCGGTGCGAATAGAAGATGTCGACATAATCAACGCCCAGCCGTTTCAGGCTCTGATCGAGGCTCGACAACACGTATTTACGTGAGCCGCCGCCCTGACCGTAAGGCCCCGGCCACATATCCCAGCCGGCCTTGGTCGAGATGATCAGTTCATCGCGATGCGCCGCCAGATCCTCGCGCAGGATACGGCCGAAATTGATCTCGGCCGCGCCATAGGGAGGGCCGTAATTATTGGCGAGATCGAAATGGGTGATGCCGTGATCAAAGGCGCTGAAGACGATCTCGCGCTGTGTCTCAAGCGGGGTTGTATCGCCAAAATTATGCCAGAGCCCCAGCGAAAGCGCCGGCAGTTGCAGCCCGCTTTTGCCGGTATAGCGGTATTTCGCACGGTTGTTGTCATAGCGGTCAGCGGCGGGGATATAGCTCATCTCGGGCTCCGGAGATCTGCGGCCATTTGCACCGCCCTGCACAGCCAGGACCGGGCAAATGTCGGTTTACATATCACGGCCATTCCTAGCGCTCCGGACCCGCAATGGCTATTGGTTTTGACGCCTCCCGGTGCGAAAGCTGCATCTTCGCGCGCGCCGACACGGGCTCGTCCGGCTTTATGGAAGGCAACAAGAAAGATGCGGAACTGCAACCTGCGCCGGTTGTAGCGCACGCCGCTTTCGCCGACTGCTTTTGGGGGGCAGATGTAGCGCGCCCTGTCCTGAACCGGAGCGGGGGGCTGGTACGGCGCGGGGATCATCCTTAGAAACCGCATAGCCCGGAAACGAAAGCGCGACACAGCCGGATTGCGGCGTTCATTTCGAACGGGGATGGAGATAGTTCTGATGCCTGACCACACCATCATCGTCCCGGCCGGCCCGTTTCGGTTTGTCGCTCTGGATGTCGAGACGGCCAATTCGGATCCTGCGAGCATTTGCCAGATCGGCATTGCCGGTGTCGGACAGGACGGTTCGGTGACCGTGTTCAGCACTCTGGTCGATCCGGTGCAGCGGTTTTCGGGGTTCAACGTGCAACTGCACGGGATCGGACCTGACCACGTGGCGGGTGCCCCGAGATTCCCCGAGGTGCTGCCGCTGATTTCACCGCTTCTTCAGGCGCATCTCATCATTCAGCACAGCACCTTTGACAGCAGGGCCATCAGTGGCGCATGCCGCGCCGGGGGGCTTCCAGATCCTGGCTGGCAATGGGCGAACAGTGTGACGATCGCCCGCCGGGCCTGGCCGGAATTCTGTGGCAATGGCGGACATGGCCTTGGCCATCTGAAAAAGGCGCTGACGCTTGATTTTGCCCATCATGATGCCGGCGAGGATGCCAAGGCTGCGGCACTGGTTGTCCTGCGGGCCGAGGCAAAGACCGGAATGTCGCTGGAAGACCTGATTGCGCCGCCGCGCAGGCCCCCGGCCCGCAGGCCCGGGAGCCTCAGCTCCAGGCAGGAAATCAAGGTGGTGCAAGCCTGACAGCAGAGCTGGCAGGGGGCAGAAAGCCTCTTTGGCGCCGTTGAACATGACGGATTTTGACCCTGCCAAAACGGAAAGCTCCAGCTCCGGCGGCGGCATTGCGAGGTCAGAGAACAGGAGGGCGGCGCACTTCCCTTCCATCGGGCGGCCTGACGCCTGAGCCCATAGAGCGCGATGCGCCGGACATCGCTCCGATCAGCCAAGCTCTCTCGCACGCAACCTCGCCTGAGAATCCCATGCCCGCGTCTCTCATCGCCTATGCGGCCGCCCTCGCGATTGCCCGCCGCGCCTGGGGGCGCCTTCAGGACCCCCGAGCGGCTTGGGGCCGGCATGGTTCGGCCCCCAAAAGCCGATGATCGAAAATGCTACCCGCCCATCTGGTGTCTGCAAGGCTTTGGCCTTCGGGCGCGAACCGGGGTGATGAGGGCGTATGCGCTTTCCCCCGTCAATATGGCAATCCAGGACCAGATGCCTTCACCCTGCAACTGTTTCCCGCCTGTCCCAATGGCGGGGCCCCGATGAAGAGGGGGGAGACTGCACACACAGCTAATCTGATCGGGCGGTAAAAATTTATGCGGCAGAGGGGCTGTCTCTTGCACGAGACGCATGGCAATAGACGAAACCGTTGACTTGCGGGCCTGGGGCTCTCACCACTGGACAAAGCAACAGGATCAGCCACAGGGGGCCATCATGACCAGGGATCTTCGTCTTTCACGCCGCTTTCTTCTGCAATCGGGGATGATCCTCGGTGCGTCCTCGCTGCCTTTGCTGCGGCCAGCCTATGCGGCAACGCCGGTCAGGGTCGCGGGCGTGCATGGCTCGCCGGTGGAAAACGCCTGGAATTCGGTGCTGCATAAGGCGCTTCTGGAAGCGGCAGCTGATGGCACCATCGAATACACCTTCTCCGAAGGGATTTCGGCCACCGACTACCCGCGCGCGATGCGGGAATATGCCGAAGCCGGCAATCAGCTGATCATCGGCGAGACCTTCCCGGTCGAACGTCAGGGCCGCGAAGTCGCCGCCGATTACCCGGATACCGCCTTTGCCATGGGCTCGTCCGGCGGGCCGGAAGGGGATAATTTCGGCACATTCGGCACCTGGAATTATGACGGCGCCTATCTCGCGGGCATGCTTGCAGGCAAGATGACAAAGTCGAATGTGGTGGGGTCCGTCGGTGCCATCCCGATCCCGGAAATCAACCTTCTGATCAATGCCTTCGCCGAAGGCGTCAAGGCGGTGAACCCCGAGGCGAAACATCTTGTCGCCTGGATCGGCACCTTCTTTGACCCGCCGAAAGCCCGCGAGGCCGGGCTTGCGATGATCGATGCCGGCGCGGATATCCTCTTTGGCGAACGGATCGGCACGGCGGATGCCGCCAAAGAACGTGGCGTCAAGGCCGTCGGCTCGCTGATCGACTATACGCCGATGTATCCCGACACGGTTTTCGCCAATGCGCTCTGGGGCTTCCGTCCGATCCTGAATGCGATTGTGGCCGACGTAGCGGCGGGCAATCCGACCGGCAAGGATTATACCCCCTTTGGCCTGATGAAAGAGGGCGGCAGCGATATTTCCTATGTGGCCGGTGTGGCGCCTTCCGAGGCAGAGGCCGAGATGGAGAAGGTCCGGGCCGAGATCAAGGCCGGCAGTTTCACCGTGCCGCAAAACTTCGACGAGCCGAAGTAAGCCCGGATGGGATCAGATGCGACAGCTTTGGCCTCGGCGATCCGCCGGGGCCATCTGACGGCGGCGGAGGCGATGGAAGCCTCTTTCGCGCGCGCAGAGGCATGCGCGGAACTTGGCGCGCTGGCGCATCTGAACAAGCCGCGCGGGCGGGAGCTGGCGAGCGAGTTTGACGCGCTTCCCCGCAATGCGCCGCAGCGATATGCGGCCTTTGGCGGCGTGCCGCTGGTGGTCAAGGATCTCGGCGCGCCGTTTATGGGCTTTCCGGTCTGTGCCGGATCGGCGATGTTTTCGCGGGGCGGCATGGGCGAAGACAGCCAGCTGGCCGCAAGGTTCCGGGCGGCGGGGCTTTGCCCTTTCGCGCTGACAACGGTGCCTGAATTTGGCCTTTCGCTGGCGTCGGAGCCTGCGGTCGGGCCGGTGGCGAGAAACCCGCTGGACCCGCAGCTCTCACCCGGCGGGTCTTCGGGCGGGGCCGCGGCGGCGGTTGCGGCGGGGATCGCGGCGATCGCCCATGCGACCGATGCGGGTGGCTCGATCCGGGTGCCGGCAGCGGCCTGCGGACTTGTCGGGCTGAAGCCCGGGCGCGGATCAGTGCCGGGCGGCCCGGGCTTTGGCAACCATCTCGGCGGCATCGCAAGCGAGCTGGCGATCTGCCGTTCTGTCCGCGATGCGGAGGCGATCTTTGCCGCCGCGACCATCGGCGGCGCCCAGGGGCCTTTCGCGAGCCCCTTGCTGGAAGAGGCGAAATCAGGCCCCCTGACCATCGGGCTTGTCACTGATATCGGCCCGGACTGGCCGGTCGACGAGGCGAGGGCAGAGGCAGTCGAAGCGGCGGCGCGGGTTCTGGCGCGGAACGGCCATCGCATCCGCCCGCTTGAGGGCGAGATGGTGACGGACCTTGCCGTCCGCAGCGGGCGTATCTTTGCCGATATCGTCTCGATCAATCTCGCGGAACTCTCGTCGCGGCTGGATTTCAGCCGGGCCGAACAGATGACCCGGGTGGTGGTGGCGCGGGGCCTTGATCTTACGGCAAGCGCGCTCTGGGCCAGCCTGAATGAAATGGTCTATGTCGCGCGCGATCTGTGGCGGATTTTTGACGGGGTGGACCTGCTACTGACGCCGATGCTGTCCGGGCCGCCGCTGCCCGCTGGATCCTTTCCGACCGAACATTCGGATACGGATCTGCATTTCGACCGGATGGCACGGTTTGCTCCGCTGGCGAGCCTTGCGAATATCTCTGGCGCGCCCGCGATCACGCTGCCCTTCGGCGCCGATGCTGCAGGGCTGCCGCTGCCGGTGCAGCTGATTGCGCCGATGGGGCAGGAGCGGCTGCTCCTCTCGATCGCCGCCCGGCTCGAGGTTGAAGAGCGCTGGACACATCCCTTTGCCGTCGCGGGGCTGACATGAGTGAAACCGTTCTCGACATCTCCCAGGTCAGCAAAAGGTTCGGCACGACGCTGGCGAATGACAATATTTCGCTGAGCCTTGAACGCGGTGAGATTATCGCCCTTCTGGGCGAGAATGGCGCGGGCAAGACGACGCTGATGTCGATGCTCTTTGGTCATTATACCCCTGATTCCGGGCATATTTCTGTAATGGGTCGACTGCTGCCGCCTGGGCGACCCAGGGCTGCGATCCGCGCAGGCATCGGCATGGTGCATCAGCATTTCTCGCTGGCCCCCAATTTGTCCGTGATGGAAAACGTGATGACCGGCACCGAGAGCCTCTGGCGGCCCTGGTCGGACCGGGCAAAAGGCCGGGCGCGTCTGATGGAGATTTCCGCGCGTTTCGGGCTGAAGACCGACCCCGATGCGCGGCTTGGTGATCTGTCGGTGGGCGAGCAGCAGAGGGTCGAGATCCTCAAGGCGCTTTACAATGACGCGAAGATCCTTGTGCTGGATGAGCCGACCGCGGTTCTGACCAATGTAGAATCCGAACATATGTTCGCAAACCTCAAGGATATGGCGCGGCAGGGGCTTTCGATCATCTTCATCTCGCATAAGCTTGACGAGGTGATGGCGACCGCTGACCGGATCGTGGTGCTGCGCGGCGGGCGTGTGGTGGCAGAGCGCCGGGCGGTCGAGACCTCAAAGGCGGAACTTGCCGGGCTGATGGTCGGGCGCGAGGTGAGGCGGCCTCTGCGCGAGCCGGCCACCCCGGGCGATGTGGTGTTGGAGGCGAAAGCCGTCACCCTGCGCGAGGGCGGCGTCGAGCGGCTGAAAGCGGTCGATTTCCATCTGCGCGCGGGTGAGGTGCTGGGGATCATCGGGGTCTCGGGCAATGGTCAGGCGGCGCTGGCGCGGCTGACCGGCGGCCTTGCGCGGCGCAGCGCCGGCGAGATCACGTTGTTTGGCCAGCCGGTCGGCGATCTGACGGTGCGCGAGGTGGTGGGCGCCGGGATCGGCCGCATTCCCGAAGACCGCAATCATGATGGCGTCATTGGCGAAATGGCGATCTGGGAAAATGCGGTGCTGGAACGGCTGCCGGAATTCACCCGGCGCGGCCTTGTGGACCGCAAGGCGGGGATGGAATTCGCACGCCGGATCATCGAGGGCTTTGATGTGCGCGGCGGCACGCCTGCGAGCCGGATCCGGCTCTTGTCGGGGGGCAATATGCAAAAGCTGATCCTGGGGCGGAACCTGATCGAACATCCCAGAATCCTGGTCGCCGCGCAGCCGGCACGGGGCCTTGACGAGGGCGCGGTGGCGGCGGTGCATGAGCGCATCCTGGACGCGCGCCGCGCGGGGACGGCGGTGCTTCTGATTTCGGAAGATCTTGATGAGGTGATGGCGCTTGCAGACCGCATTCAGGCGATTACCGGCGGAAGGCTGTCGCCTCCGGTCCGCCCGGAAGGGATCACTGCGCGGCAGCTTGGCCTGATGATGGCCGGCGAATGGGGAGCGGCAGAACATGCGGTTTGAACGGCGCGAACAAATCCCGCCGGCATTGGCGGTGCTGACGCCCCTGATCGCGGTCGCGATTTCGCTGGCGCTTGCGGGCGGGCTGATCGCGCTTGCCGGTGCGCCGGTTCTGACCGCGTTTGGCAAGATCATCACCGGGGCATTCGGCTCGAAGCTCGCGTTGACAGAGACGCTGGCGCGCACGGCGCCGCTGATCCTGACCGGGCTTGCGGCGGCGGTCGCCTTTCGCGCCCGGCTGTGGAATATCGGGGCAGAGGGGCAGCTTTACCTTGGCGCTATCGCCGTGGCGGCGGCGAGCGCGCATCTGTTCGGCGGGTTGCCGGGGGTGGTGCAGATCCCGCTTCTGTTCGTGACCGGCGCGCTGGCGGGGATGATCCTCCTGCTGATCCCGCTCTGGCTCCGGCTGCGGTTCCAGGTGGATGAGGTGGTGACGACGCTGCTTCTGAACTTCGTGGCGCTTTTGGTTGTCTCGATGCTGATCGACACGGTGCTGAAAGACCCACTCGCATTCGGCTGGCCGCAATCGGTTCCGGTTGCCTCGCAGGCCGAACTGCCAAAGATCATCCCGCGCTCGCGCCTCCATATCGGGCTTGTGGTCGCGGTTGTGCTGGCCTTTGTGGTGCATTTCATCCAGTCGCGCACGGCTTTCGGGCTGCAATCGAGGGCGGCGGGGCTGAACCCTTCGGGCGCCGCTTTCGCGGGTGTGCCACTGGGGCGGACGCTGGTGCTGGTCGCTATGCTGTCGGGGGGGCTTGCCGGGCTTGCCGGTGCGGTCGAGGTGATGGGGATCACCTCTTATGTCACGACCGAACTGTCGCCCGGGTACGGCTATTCAGGGATTGTGGTCGCGATGCTTGCCGGGCTGAACCCGCTTGGCGTGGTGCTGGCGGCTTTGTTTACGGCGGTGATGTTTGTCGGCGCCGATGCCATGAGCCGCTCGCTCGCGGTGCCGTCTTATATCGCCGACGTGACGGTCGCGCTCTCTTTGCTGACCATGCTGGTCGCGATCTTCTTCACCCAATACAGGATCCGCAGATGAGCGATATTCTCGATATCCTCGCCTCGGCAGGGCTTTGGGCGGCGGTTCTCAGGATCGCCACGCCGCTGATCTTCGCCACGCTCGGCGCGTTGTTAAGCGAACGGGCGGGGGTTCTGAACCTTGGCATCGAAGGGATCATGACCTTTGGTGCGATGATCGGCTGGTTTGCCGTCTGGAATGGGGCCGATCTCTGGACCGGGCTCTTTGTTGCAGCTTTGTCGGGGATGGTGTTCGGGGCGCTGCATGCCGGGCTGACGGTGACGCTGGGGCTGTCGCAGCATGTCTCGGGGCTGGGCGTTACGCTCTTCGCCTCGTCCTTCAGCTATTATCTCTTTCGCCTGCTGGTCCCGGTCGAGGGCACGCCGCCGAAGATCATCCCCTTCCAGCCGCTGCATATTCCGGTGCTCTCCGATCTGCCGTTTCTTGGTCAGGCCGTCTTTACCCAGACCGCGCCGACCTGGCTCGCGATTGCGCTGGCGCTCGCCCTGGCCTTCACCCTTTTCCGCACGCCCCTTGGCCTTGCGATCCGCATGACCGGCGAGAACCCGCATGCCGCCGAGGCCCAGGGCATCAACCCGATGGTGATGCGCTATGGCGCGGTGATCGCCGGATCGGCGCTGATGGCAATGGGAGGTGCCTTCCTGACGCTTTCCGCCTTTGACAGTTTCATCCCGACCATGGTCCAGGGCCGTGGCTGGATCTGCATCGCGCTGGTGGTCTTTGCCTCCTGGCGGCCGGGGCGGGCGCTGGCGGGTGCGCTTCTCTTCGCGTTTTTCGACGCCTTCCAGTTGCGGCTGCAAACCGTTATGGGCGGCGCGCTGCCCTATCAGCTTTTCCTGATGGTGCCCTTCGTGCTGTCGATCCTCGCGCTTGCGGTGATGGCGCGTCGCGCGCGGGTGCCCCAGGCATTGATGCAACCCTATCGGCGCGGCGAGCGTTAAGGAGTGACCATGTTCGACACCATCATCCGGGGCGCCAATCTGCCCGACGGCCGCAACGGCTATGATATCGGCATCCGCAAGGGTGAGATCGCGGCGGTGGAAAAGCAGCTGCCCGCCGAAGCCGGTGAGGTGATCGACACTGCTGGCCGTCTGGTCTCGCCCGCGTTTTGTGACCCGCATTTCCACATGGATGCGACGCTCTCGCTGGGGCTGCCACGCATGAATGCTTCCGGCACGCTGCTTGAAGGGATCGCGCTCTGGGGAGAACTGCGGCCCATGCTGACCCGTGACGCGCTGGTCGAACGTGCGCTGCGCTATTGTGATCTGGCGGTTTCCCAGGGGCTTTTGCACATCCGCACCCATGTCGACACCTCTGACCCCCGCCTGGTGACCGCCGAGGCGATGCTTGAGGTGCAGGACCGGGTAAAGGACTATATTGACCTTCAGCTCGTGGCCTTCCCGCAGGATGGCTATTACCGGATTCCCGAAGGGGTGAAAGCGCTGGAGCGCGCGCTGGATATGGGCGTGGGGATCGTCGGCGGCATCCCGCATTTCGAACGCACGATGGAGGAGGGGCGGCTCTCGCTGGAAGCCCAGTTCCGTATTGCAGCTGATCGCGGACTGCCGGTCGATATACATTGCGACGAGACCGATGATCCGCTTTCGCGCCATGTCGAGACCATGGCTGCCCTGACGATCCGCTTTGGCCTGCAAGGCCGGGTCAATGGCTCGCATCTGACCTCGATGCATTCGATGGACAATTATTATGTGTCCAAACTGATCCCGCTGATCGCCGAGGCGCAGATGACTGCGACGCCGAACCCGCTGATCAATATCATGCTGCAGGGCAGACATGACAGCTATCCGAAACGGCGCGGCATGACGCGGGTGCGCGAGCTGATGGCGGCGGGCGTCAATGTCTCGCTGGGCCAGGATTGCTGCATGGATCCCTGGTATTCGATGGGGTCAGGCGACATGCTCGAGGTCGCGCATATGGCGTTGCATGTCGGTCAGATGGGCGGGATCGCCGAGAAACATCAGATCTTTGACGCGGTGACAGTCAATTCGGCAAAGACCATGGGGCTTGACGGCTACGGGCTTTCGCCCGGATGCAAGGCCAATCTCGTGATCCTTCAGGCGGCGGATGTAACCGAGGCGATCCGGCTGAAACCGACCCGGCTTTACGTGCTGCGCGAGGGCCGCGTGATCAGCCGCACCGCGCCGCGCCTGCCGTCATTGTCGCTGCCCGGTCGCCCGGCGCAGATTGATCCGGGCCTTGATTACCTGCCGCCCGGCAAGAGCTGAGACCCTCCGGCGACGCCGCCGGCCAGCAGCCTTTTGCGCAGATGCAGCGCGAGCGGTGACAGCGGGCGGAGTCTGAGATCAGGCAGGTGGCAGCGTGAGACCCGGATCGGCGCAGCACGTTGCTGCATGATCCATTCGCAGTTATGGCGCACGGCCAGCGTCACCACCCGCGCGCTGGAAAGCGGATGGCCATATGCCTGAGCAGACAGGGATCCGCGCGCATCTCGGCGGGCATATGCGTGATCTGGCCAACGAGGTGAAGGCGGGGATCCGGGAATCTGGCGGCTTCCCGCTCGAGGTGCCGATGTTTTCGGCAAGCGAAATCTCCTTCCGCCCGACCGCCATGATGTATTGCAATATCGCGACGGTGGCGGTTGAGGCGCAGATGCGCGGCCAGCCGATTGACGGCGCGGTGCCGCTGGGCGGTTACGACAAGACCAAGCCGGGCCTGCTGATGGGTGCGAGCTCGACCGATATTCCGTCGATTTTCGTCACCGGTGGTCCGATGCTGAACAGCTATTTTCGCGGCGAGCGCCTGGGGGTTGGTACCCACCTGTGGAGCTTCTCAGAAACCGTCAAAGCGCGCGAGAGGGCCAGGGAGGACTTCCTTGAGGCCGAGGCTTCGATGAGCCGCTCGACCGGCACCTGCAATACGATGGGCACCGCCGCGACCATGGTCTCGATGGTCGAGGCTTTTGTTATGGCGCTTGCGGGCATTGCCGCGATCCCGGCGGTGGGGTCGCGTCGTCGTGTGATGGCGCAGATGCCGGGGCACCGCATCGTCCAGATGGCCAAGGACGACCTGAGACCCTCTGATATCATGACGAAAGAGGCATTCGAGAATGCAATCCGCACCAATGACGCAATTGGCGGATCCACCAGCGCCGCGGTTCATTTGCCGGCAATTGCGGGGCGGGTTGGCAACGACCTGAAGCCGGACGTCCGGGACCGCTGTCGGCGCGACGCCGTGACCATCGTGAACCTGATGCCTGGCGGGCAAAGACCTCATGGAAGAATTCTTCTATGCTGGCGGTCTGCCAATTATCCTGAAGCGGCTCGGCGAGGCCGGCAAACCGCATAAGGTCGCGCTGACCGTCTGGGGCGCGACGGTCTCGGATAAAGTCAAGGCCTCTGCAACTGGAACGAGGACCTGATCCTTGCGGCCCACATGCGCCTGACCGCCCAGGGCGGCGTCGCTGTGGCCAAGGCGAAGAGCAATGACGAGGCGCTCTACGTTGACGAAACCTGTGTCATGGGGCTGAAGAATTGCGGGCCCGGGGCCTGTCCCGGCATGGCCGGGGTCGGCAAATTGGGACTGCCTCCCAAGGTTATGCGCAAGGCGGTCACCGATGTGGCGCGGATCTCTGACGCGCGGATGTCGGAGACGGCCTGTGGCACCGTGGTCTTGCATAACTTACCCGAGGCGGCGGCGGACGGACCGCTTGCGGTGATACGGAATGGCGATATGATCTCCCTTGATATGCCGAACCACGCTCACGCTGGAGATTTCTGACGAGGAACTGGCGGCACGCCTGGCGGAATGGGCGCCCACGGCCGCGCCGCCGTCTTCTGACTACGCCTGGCTGTATAACGACCTTATCGGCGGCGCGGATACCGGCGCGGAGCTTGACTTCCTCATGGGCTGCCGGGGCCGCGACGTGGGTTAGGACAGTCATTGAGATGGGAACGGCGATGAAAATAGCCCTGGTTGGCATTGGCAAGATCGCGCTCGACCAGCATGTGCCGGCGCTGAACGCGAGCCCTGACTGGGAAATCGCGGCGACGGTATCGCGGTCCGGGACGGTTCCGGGGGGCGAGGCCTTCACGCGGATCGAAGACATGCTGGCGGCGCGGCCCGATATCGGGGTCGTGTCGCTGGCGCTGCCGCCGGTGCCGCGCTTTATGCCAAAATGGCCCGCCTTGTTGAGGCCGGTCTTTCCGATATCGACCTGCGCCCGATGGTGCTGGTGGCCGATGCTTTCACGCTGGGACAGCAAAACAAGGTGGCGGCTTTTGAGTTCTGAGCCCGCAGGGGCCGGAATAAGTATCCGGTGTCTTGCGCGCCGGTGACGACCAGGACCGGACCAGGACCAGCCGACACCCCGTGGGAGGATACCGTGACCATCAGAACGTTCCTTGCGGGCGTTACGATCGTCGCGCTTGGCGCCGGCGCTGCCATGGCCCAGTAAAAAGTGATCGGCTTCTCGCAAATAGGGTTGGAATCGGGCTGGGCGCGGCAAAGACCTCTCTGACCAGATCGTAACAGGAAGCGGGCTGCTACCAGCTGCAGTTTTCGGATACGGAGTAAAAGCAGGAAAATCAGATCGCGGCTTTGCGGTCTTTCATCGCCCAGGGTGTTGACGCGATCCTGATCGCGCCGGTCGTCGCCACCGGTTGGGATGCCGTGCTGCAAGCCGCCAGAGAGGCCGAGATGGCAGTTGTGCCGCTGCAGCGTATGGTGGAGAGCGCCCCGTCGCTTTACCTGACGGCTGCCGGCTCGAACCTTATTCAAGAGGGCGAACTGGTCGGCAAATGGCTCGCAGACACTGTTGGCGACAAGGAAAGACGTATTGCCGAGCTGCAAGGCATCAGCGGCTTTTTCCTGGCCATAGACAGGAAGAAGGGCTCTGAGCAAGGCATTGCGGGCAACGAGAGCCTGAGCATCGTGACAAGCAAGACCGGCGATTTCACCCGCTCTCTCGGCAAGGAAGTTGTGGAAAGCGTCATCCTGGCTGAAAACGGCGGCAGGAATACTGCGCGCTCTACGCCTGTAAAGACGATCTGGCGACCTGGCGCTGACCCCGAACATGGCCGGCCCAACTATGATGCGCTGGAGGGATGGTTTTCGACCTGCCCGCCGGTGAGGTCCATGCGCTTCCGGGCGAGAATGGCGCGGGGAAATCGACGCTGATCAAATGTCTGACTTTCGTCTCTCAGCGCGACCCGGGCGCGGCGCGATGCAGGGCGAGGCGAAGGCGATCCTGGCGCAATATGGCCTTGACCTGGATGTCGACCACGATCTGGCCCGTCATTTGGTGGCGATCTGCCAGATCATCGCGATCATGAGGGCGGCATCCCTGTCGGGCAAGGAGCTGATCCTCGAAGAGCCGACCGCCAGCCTTAATGCGACCGAGGTGCGGATGGTGCTTGACGTGGTGCAGTCGCTGCGAGCGGGTGGACTGGTCATTTTGTTCGTCTCGCATTTTCCGGAGCAGGTCTTCGACCTGATCGACCGGGTCACGGTGTTCAGGAATGGCCCATGTAGCACGAACGCAGCGACTGCGCGCCTGAACCGGGTCAAGCTGATCGCGCATGTGCAGGGCCGCACGACGGAAGATAAGGTGCTGCATTCGCGCCCCGCCGATCGTGCGCCCCGCCCGGGGATGTTCAGGTTTCAGGGCAGTGGCCGCCGTAGCGCGGTGGAGCCTTTTGCAATGACCGTGGGCAAGGCCGAAGCCAGGGAACCAGGCGGGCAAGCTCGACCTGACTGCGCCGTCGCGCCAATGCGGCGGGGTTTGGTTTCGCACCGGAAGATCGCAAGACTGATGGCACCATCGCAGATCTTTCGACCCGCGAGAACATCATGGCGGGCCTCCAGGCGCGTCACGGCTGGGCAAGGTCAATCACGCGCACAGAATAAACCGCACCGCCGCTGACTATTTCAAACGGCACGATATACGTACCTCGGGGCGCGAAAAACGCATCGGCGAGTTGTCGGGCAGGAACCCGCAAAAAGCGGTGCTGCCGCACTGGCAGCCCTGTTGGCGCTGGTCTCAGTGTACTACCCGGGCTTACTGTCGGTCAGCTTTGATGGCGGGCGGCTGGTCGGGCCGGTGATCGACCTTCTGAAGCGCTCCGCCCCGGTGGCGCTGCTGGCGGTGGGCAGGACGCTGGTGATCGACACGCGCGGCATTGATCTGTCGGTCTGCACCGTCCTGGCGATCTGCAGTGCGGTTGCGGCCTTCGCGATCCCGGAGGGCTCCTGGCATCCGCTTTCGCTGCTTGCGAGGGTGGCGGCGGGGCTTTGGAATGGCGCATTGGTGGCGGTGGCATGGGTGTAGCCCTTTGTCGCGAGGCTGATCCTGTTGACCACGGGGCGCGGCATTGCGCAGCTGATCACCGAAGGCCGCATCCTGACCTTCACCGATCCGGCTTTTGCCTTTCTCGGACCCGTCACTTTCCATGGCCTGCCGCTATCGGCCTGGATGTGGCTTGCCACCGCCGTGCTGGTCACGGTGCTGATGCGGCGCACCGCACTTGGCCTCAGTGCTTGGAGCGATGATCATCCGGACGATTTCCTCGGGCGTCCGGCTTGCGGGCTTTCCTTCAGAGTATAACCTCGTGATCAAGGCGATGCTGTTTCTGGTGATCCTGGTGCTGCTGTCGCCCAGGATCGTGCGCGAATGGGCCTTCTGGCCTGCGGACTGTGCCGTGACCGCGCGCCAGAAGGAGCCGGACAATGAAATCCCGCGCTCTGCCGCTTTATGATTATCCTGATCGGATTGGTGATCTGCTGGCTGAAACGACCTTTCGGTTGGATCGGTGATTGCGTTTCCGGGCATGTTCCTCGCGCGTGATGCCGCGTATCTCTTGTCGATTGAACCGGTGCCGATCCCGCATGATTTCTGCCAGAGCCTCGTCGGCGCCTATGGGCTGATCCCCTGAAAGCGGCGGCTGACGCTGATCGGAGTTCTGATGCCGGCGACCTTCTTCATCGGCATTTTGGTGGCCCATAGACCCGTTTCGCCGCCTCGGTCTATGCCAGCTCGGGCTACTCGCTCGCGACGGTGGGGACTGAACTTACCGTCATCGCCGCCGTGGTGATCGCCGGCAAGCTTTTGACCGGTGGCGGGGGCGATATGTTCGGCATAACGCTCGTTGTTCTGACGATCGGGCTTATCCAGACCAGTTTCCTGTTTGACGGCTCGCCTTCCTTCTGGTGGACGCGGATCATGATTGGCTTTTTTTGCTGCTTGTTTTCATCCTGTTGCAAAACGGCCTCGTGAAACTCTCCGAGGCGCGGCTGGCGGGAGGCCAGGCATAAGCCCCTTTGACACCCATCCTTGCGAGCTGGGCGAGGGCGCTTTCTGGTACCCAAACGTAAACAATTCTTCTGGTTCGATATTCTGAATCGTCGCCAGCTGACTCCGGGGTGCGACTGGCAGTTCCACCGCATGGTCTCGGCGGCGGGACAGATCAACAGCTCGAGGCTCATGAACGCCAGCGGGCGCGGGCTTTTTAGGCTCGACCTGGACACCGGCACCACAGAAATGCTGGTCGCAGTCGAGACTGACCGGCACGACACGAGATCGAATGACGGGCTGGGTCGATCTGCCGTTATTACCGCGACCAGGCACACAGCTGTTCGCCCGTATCCCGATCCCCAATGCGATTTGTTTCGCGCCTGACGGGCGGCTTGCCTGTTTCGCCGACACTGCGCTTGCGCTGGCCTGAGCGCAGCCGCTGAATGCCGGCAGCTGGCAAATGGAAGAGCCCGCGTTTTCCTCGACCTGAACGTCGGGGGCTGAACCTCGTTGGTGCGGTCACCGACAGTGAGGGCGGCATCTGGATTGCGAAATGGGGCGCGGGCGCCATGATGCACTACACGCCAGAGGGATGCCGCAGCCATCATATTGCGGTTGGCGCCCAACTCGCCTCATGCCCGTCCTTTGGCGGTGCCGATCTGGGTGACCGGCTGGTTTCCGCCGCGCGAGAGAGCATCAGGGCCTGCCCTGGCTGGTCCGCCCCAGGGTCAATGGCCTGGCAGAGCCGGCAGTGATCCGGAAAAGAGTTCGGAGATTTTCGACCTCCTTCCCGATGTCCGTCCGGTCAACCCGGTGCGGCTGCGCGGGGCAAAGTTCTCGGCGAAGTTCCTGACCATCGGGCGAGGGTGCAGAATCTGCGGATGGAGGGCGTCGCACACCTTGGGTGCTGGGGTTCCAGACGCTGCCCCCGATCCTGGCGAAAGGCTTTATGTCGGCGCCCTGGTGGGAGGGCGCGGTTCACGCCTGAGGGGCACGAGATCCGCGTTGATGCCAATGAAGGCGGCAATCTCATTGATGGTAGCAATGACGGCATTTACCACTGCATATTGTATAACGAAGACAATGTGCGCAGAATGTGGTCTTCACACTATGTCTCGAAGACGGGCATGTGGGCTGTCGCGGGCGATGCGCCGAACTGTGATCCTGGGGCCTAAGAGACGCGGCGACTGCGGTAAGCCACGCGCATCACGGATAGTTCTGCCTTGATGACAGCGGCGAAACGTGGGGCCGCCGGCGTCATGATGCGGCGGATCACAGCTGCCGGGAAATTAAAGCAAATGGGTACGGGTCGAAGGAGGGCAGATCCCTGGCCCGAGCATCTGCATCACCGGTGAGGCAGTTCCTGCCCTGCGCCAGAATTTGATCCTCGGGCGGCTGGTTGTGCCGGGCGAGGGCTCAGAGGCGGCTTTCCTGCGCAGGGACGGGGCCGCGAAATCCCAGGGCGCGCCGATGGCACGGGCCTTCTCGGCCCGCAGCCTCGCTCTGATGGGGCGGCACACGCCGGAAGAAATCGCTGATTACCTCTCGGGGCTGCTCATCGGCGATGAGATCGGGGCCGGGCTGGAAGCCATAGCTGAGAGAACAAGGGTAACCCTGATCGGACGCGGCGTTCAGGCGGGGCGCTATGCCAGCGCCTTCGTGGCGTTCGGGGTGACAACGGCGGTTGCACCCGAAAGTATGAACCGGCGCGGGCTTTTTTAAATTGCGAAACGCGGACGGCTGATCTGATCTTAGAGTTTGCAACGGCGCTGAAGGCCTGTCTGCTGGTGGCTATCCTGCGGGGCATCCGCCCGGAAGAGGCGCTGGCCCATGTTGGTGAACTGGTCGGGGCTGGCTTTACCCTGATCGAGGTGCCGCTGAACTCGCCCGCGGCGCTGGAGAGCATCGCCGCGCGGAGTGCAGCTTTCGGAACCCGCGTGATCATCGGGGGCCCGCACCGTGCTGGCCGCCACCGATCTCGAGGCTGTGGCAAAGCCCGACGGCAGGCTGATCGCCGCCAGAAATCTCGCTCCTGGCGTGTAGGCTGCAACCCGCGCGGCCAGTCCGGTCTGTGAACCCGGCGTCGCAACCCCGACCGAAGCCTTTGCCGCCATCCATGCCGGGGCGCATTCCCTCAGGCTTTTTCCCGCCGGGATCATCCCTGCGGTTGCCATCAAGGCGCTCCGGGCGGTGATCGCGGCCTCGGTGCCGATGCTGACGGTGGGAGGAATCCCGCCCGCGACCATGGACGCTATTTTGCCGCTGGGGTGCATGGTTCTGGCCTTGGGTCGGTGCTGTACCGCCCGGGGCAAGGCGCGGCCTTGACCGGCAGGCAGGCGCGCGACTATATCGCCGCATTGTCAGGCTGATCAGATTCGGGTGCTCCTTTGCTCACTTTGATCGGGACCCGAGTCGTCAGCCATGTTTCAGAGACTATGACCGGTCGACCGGTCTGCTCTGCCACAATTTGGAAACATTACACGTGAGAGCCTCTTTTAGGCTTGCGTTAACAGGTTTGAGGGCGCAACCCTTCAACTTGTACGGCTGTCTTACTCTGAACCGGGAAAAGGGATCATGACGGAGCTCATCGACCTGAGCGAGGTTGCCGGCCAGGCCGGTAAATTCGACTGCTTCCTCGAACAGGTGCGGGATCGCTTTGGATTCGATCATGTGGCCTATCTGGGGTCAAACCCGGTTGCCGGCACAATGCATGGCTATGTCACCTATCCAGAAGAGTGGAAGCGCCATTATACTCAACAGGCCTATCACCTGATTGACCCGACCCTGCGAATCGCGCAGCGCAGCATCGCACCGATCGACTGGTCGCGGATCGAGCAAAGCGAGAATTTTCGCGTTGTTTTCTGTGCCGCCCGGGAATTCGGGATTTCGGACCGTGGGGTAACGATCCCGGTGCGCGGGCCTTTCGGTGATACCGGAATGCTCAGCGTGACGCGCGACACCGACGATCATGAATGGCATTCGATGATCGCCGAGCATATCGGAGATCTGCAATCGATCGCCGTTCATATGCATGACGCGGTGATGAATTCCGATGCGTTTTCCAATGTCCTGCGCCGCACGCCGCTGTCTTCGCGTGAGGTAGAGATTTTGCAATGGACCGCTGCGGGCAAGACCCAGCAGGACATCGCAGACATTCTGAATATTTCGCATCGTACCGTTGAAGTGCATCTGCGCTCGGCGCGCGAGAAGCTTTTTTCGCTGACCACAGCCCAGGCCATTGCCAGGGCAATTGCACAACATCTGATCTATCCGATCTGATACAGCACGGGGCGCGACCCCATTGACCGCCAGGGCAGGAGCCCGTGGCGGAGCATGCCGTTTTTCCGGCGGGAAAAAGCAGAAAAAATCTTCATAAGTACGGGATTCCCCGAGTATCGGGCGGCACAACCAGTGGTTAACGTCTGAGGACATGTGACAATGGGGGTTGCCATGATCATCGTAATCGACGCCGTAAACAAACATCTGTTTGAAGATGTTCTTGACGATATGTACCGGCTGCGTGCCCGGGTTTTCAGTGACCGTCTGGGTTGGGACGTGAGCATCGAACAAGGGCGCGAAATCGATCGCTTTGATCATCTCGACCCGCTCTATCTCGTTGGGCTGGATACCGAAGGCGAGGTCATCTCCTGCGTCCGTCTGCTTCAGACGACCGGCCCGCATATGCTGTCAGATGTGTTCAGCGAGATCCTCGATGGCGAGGCACCGCTGCGGTCATCCAGGATCTGGGAATCGACCCGATTCTGCGTTGATACGGCCCGGCTGTCCCGGGACGGGGCCGATACCACGGTTTCGCGTGCCACGTGCGAGCTGATGGTCGCGACGCTGGAAACCTGCCGGAATGCAGGTATCTCGGACATCATCACGGTGATCGATCCGGTGATGAACCGGGTGCTCAAGCGCTCGGACAATGCGCCTTATGACTATGTCGGCACCGTCAAGCCGATGGGCAAGGTTTCGGCTCTGGCCGCCCTGCTCGATTGTACGGATGAGCGGATCGACCGGGTTCGCAATTTCGCGGCTCTGCATGAAAATGTGGTGCTGAGTGATGCGGCGGCACTGGAGCTCAGGCCAGTGACTGCCCAACACGGGCTGAAAAACAGAGAGGTGACAGTGCTCCCCGGTCAAACCGGCTCTGCTGCCTTCAGCCCGGTGATCGGCCTGGGTCACGTTCCAGGGTGATCGGCGACGGTCACCGCTGGAATCCCTGTCCCGGTGGTGACCGTAACCCTTTCTGCACCTTGTGCAGGTGAATGCAATCGACCCCCCCCGCCGACAGCGCGAAGGGGCACGGACGGAAACAGGAGGTCAGGCGATGGCTGTAATCGCAATAGTGGCCGGTGGCGTTATTGGGTTGATAAATGGGCTGATTGGCCTTGTGACAGGGCTGGGTTTTGGTGCGGCTCTGCTGGTCTGGATCGTCGCGGGCAGTCTGTCTGCGCTGCTGATCTTCCGTCAGTTTCTGACGGGCGAGGCTGGCAATCGCCCCGACCGGCAAATGGATGCGGTCTATGACGATCTTCTGTCGCTTGGCGAAGACGAGATCCGCCGCGCGTCACTGGCGGTAACAGATGCTTCCAGCATGTCACGACTGGTCAGGATCTATGCCGAGCGTGACGCACAGATTGCTTCGGCGCGTGAGTATCGGCGGGTCAATCGTTGAACCAGCCAGGCTGGCCGTATGCGCGGCCGGCCAGTCCTTCTGAAAGGACTGCCTGACTGAAACGCAGCGAAGGTGTTCAGTTCCTGCGCCGAAAGATCCTTGCTGCCGATTGCAGCACCAGCTTGCCGTCGGTGCAGGCGCCGGCACAGCGAACATAGGCCAGCGAAAGGGCCATCCGTTCGCTTTCGCTCAGATTTTGACCGGCGGGGTGAAATGCATCCGGAGTGACAATCCCCGGGCGTACCGCAAACAGCCGGTTATCGGGTTTTTCCCGCCGGTCCGTGGCCGCGACCGCAACCGCACGCGGACCGATAAAGGACATGTCCCCGCGCAGCACATTCAGCACCTGTGGCAGAAGATTGAGCCCGGTTGACAGCAGAACCGCGCCAAGCGGCGTCAGATGGCCTGCATCCGCTGCATTGGCGTGCAACAGATCCGCCGCCGAAAGGTCCCCCCGGATCACGCGAAAGCGGTATTGCCGGAAGACGCGCCCGTTCATGCCGAGACAGCTCAGTCGCATCAGGGCAGGGCCGCCGGACCCCAGTCGGATCGCAACGGCGATCATCAGCATCATTGGCAGTGTGATGGGCAAAGTGATCAAAGCGAGTGCGAAGTCGCACAGGCGCTTTAGCCCCCTGCGGTTTGGGAAATCTGCAACCCCGAAAGGGGATTCGCTCGAGGACATGAATGATTCTCGCCGGGTGACTCTGTGAATTTTATTTCAGACAATAGATGATGACTAATTCCACATTGGAAGAATTGCAATTTATATGACAGTCCTCGCTGGAAACAGTTTTTTCCTGGTTGACGGGTTTTTGGAAGATTGCACCCGGATTTCGGGCGCTTCACCGCTCTGCACCTGCGTCAGCCGCTTTCTGAACAGGCAGGATCAGCGGCAGAGAATTTGCACTCTGTTCCGTCTGGGGAAATGATGAACTTTCTGTTTGCAAGTGACATCTTGGAACAATATTCCGGTTTTGGCTGGTAATCTGGAACCGAAATGGTGCTGTATGGTTGCCGTTGCTACCTCACCCAGGGCTGGCCAGTTGATCATGACGCCAACACAAGACGGACCCGATATGAGCTATACCGCTGCGACCCGAGCCGAACCCTTCGCGCGCGAGGAAGGCTGGCGTGATGTGCTGGTGATCGGCGGCGGCGCGAGCGGTGTGCTTTTTGCCGCAAATCTGTTGCGCCAGAACACCGATCTCAGGGTCACGGTGGTCGAGGGTCGCCATCTTCTGGGCTGTGGAATCGCCTATTCGACCAGTGATCCAGACCATCTGCTCAACACCCGCGTCCATAATATGAGCGCCTTTCCCGATGAGTCGGATCATTTTCTGCACTGGCTCGAGAGTAATGCACCGGGCCGTCACGACAGCGAGAGCTTTGTCGGACGCGCCACCTATGGCAGCTATCTGTCCTGCCTGCTGACGCCCTGGACGGCGTCGGGGCGGCTGGTCTGTATCAAGGCCGATTGTCTCGGGATCAGCGAGCGCGAGGGCGGCGTGAAGGCCGAGCTTGACGACGGGCGGCAGCTGAAAGGCGCCTATGCGGTGCTTGCGACCGGGCATGTGGTCCCGAAGGAAGACCCGTCCGGGCTGATCTCGGGCGCCTGGTCGGTCAATACGCCGCCGGGTGACGGCGCGCCGGTTCTGATCATCGGCACCGGGCTTTCGATGGTGGATCAGGTGCTTTCGCTGGAACGGGCCGGGCATCAGGGCCAGATCATCGCGATCTCGCGGCGCGGGCTTTTGCCGCGGTCCCACGGGCCGGGGGCGGCGCTGAAGATCGCCGCCGAAACAGTGCCTCTGGGGGCTCCGGTCAGCCGGCTGCTGGCATGGCTGCGCGGTCTGGTGGCCGATGCCGACGCCGAAGGTGGCACCTGGCGGTCTGCGGTCGACGGGATCCGGCCTTATGTCAGCCTGATCTGGCAGAATATGGATCTGGACCAGCGCCGGCGTTTCCTGCGCCATGCCGCCACCTGGTGGGAGGTGCATCGCCACCGCATCCCGCCGGCTTCCGCCGCGCGGCTTGAGGCTGCGACGCAAACGGGGCGGCTGAAGATTGAGCGGGCCGCCTTTATCCGTGCCGAAGCGGCGGCGGGCGATTCGCAGGACGAGGTGGTGACAGCCGTGATCCAGCCGCGCGGTGCGGCCGACCCGGCGCGGCTTGAGGTGGGGCGGATCATTGATTGCCGCGGCATCCGCAATGACCCGGAAAAGAACGCCTCGCCATTGATGGCAGGGCTTCTGGCGGATGGGGCGGCGCGCGTCGATCCTTTGCGCATCGGATTCGAGGTATCCCCTGAGGCGCGGCTGATCGGGCGGGATGGCGCGGCCTCTGACCGGCTTTTCGCACTTGGTCCGGTTTCGCGCGCCATGTTCTGGGAGATCACCGCGATCCCCGACATCCGCGTGCAGGCCGGCCAGATGGCGCGCTATATCGCGGCAAAGGAAAACGCTGCCGCCCGCTGAGACCGGGGGCTGACCGGCAGACCGGTCAGTCGCGCCGGTTGTGGGAATCGAGGAAGGTCTTGGCGATCAGGGCGATGATGGCGATCATCGTCAGGGTCGAGGCCGCCGCAAAAGCTGCCACGGACGTGTTCATCTCATTGTACAGAAGCTCGATCTGCAATGGCAGCGTATTGGTTTGCCCGGCCACCCGGCCCGAAACGACCGAGACACCGCCGAACTCGCCCACCGCGCGCGCGGCACACAGAACCGCGCCATAAAGCAGCGCCCAGCGGATCCCCGGCAAGGTGACATAGCGGAAGACCTGCCAGCCTTTTGCACCCAGTGTCACGGCTGCTTCTTCCTGTTCCGAGCCTTTCGCCAGCATCAGAGGCAGTACCTCGCGCGCGACAAAGGGGGCGGTGACGAAAAGGGTGACCAGCACGATCCCCGGCAGGGCGAAAAGCACGGTGATGTCATGTTCGCGCAGGAAGGGGCCGAGGAAACCCTGGCGGCCGTAAAGCAGCAGATAGCAGATACCCGCAATGATCGGCGAGATCGAGAAGGGAATCTCGACAATGGTCATCAAAAGCCCGCGTCCCGGAAAGCGGAAACGCGCAATAGCCCAGGCGACCGCGATGCCGAAAGCAACGTTGATCGGCACCACGATGACGGTGACGATCACCGTCAGCCAGATCGCATGCAGCGTGTCGGGCGTGGTGATCGCGGCCCAATAGCCGCCAACCCCGGCCGCGAAAGCACGCCAGAAGATATAGACCAGGGGGGCTGCGATAAGGAATGCGGTGCTGACCAGCGCCAGCGCGATCAGCGCCCGCGCCGTCCGGCGTTCGCCCGCATTGGCGGCACGGCGGCCTGCTTCGATCTGGTCATGGGCGCTCATCGGGGTCACACTCATTTGCCACCCTCGCGGTAGCGCGCGGCGCGGATCTGGAACAGGTTTGAGATCAGCAGCAGCAACAATGCGAAGACCAGCAGGATCAGCGCAATCACTGAGGCGCCGCGATAATCATATTCCTGCAAGCGGATGAAGGCGAGGAGCGAGGCGATCTCGGTCTTGCCGGGCAGGTTGCCCGCGATAAAGACGACCGCGCCAAATTCCCCCATGGATCGCGCCATCGACACCGTACAGCCCCCAAGCCAGGCCGGGAGGATCGCAGGCAGGATCACCTGTGAAAAGGTCTGCCAGGGTGTGGCGCCCAGGGTCTTTGCGGCTTCTTCCAGCGCGGGGTCGAGGTCTTCCAGCACCGGCTGAACCGCGCGCACCACGAAGGGCACCGAGGTGAAGGTCATCGCGATGATGATCCCGGGCAGCGCATAGACGACCTGAATGCCCATGGCCTCCAGCGGGCCACCAAACCAGCCGGTCGAGGCAAAAAGCGAGGTCAGCGCGAGGCCCGCCACGGCGGTGGGCAATGCGAAGGGAATATCCATCATCGCATCAAGGAAAGCGCGGCCGCGAAATTCGTAACGCGTCAGCACCCAGGCCATCAACAGCCCGTAAAATGCGTTAATCACCGTCGCAACCGCCGCCGCCATCACCGTGACCCGCAACGCGTCGAGCGTGCGGGCCGAGGTGAGAATGCGCACGAACCTGTCCCAGCCGATCCCGGCGCCCGAAATCACAAGGGCGATGATCGGGATCAGGATGATCACGCTGACATAAAGAAGCGTGGTGCCGAGGCTCAGTGCGAACCCCGGCAGAACACGCTTTGGCCTGATGCGGACAGAAGCGACGGTCATGGACAGATCAGTTCTCGAAAACCTGGTCGAGAATGCCGCCCTCGTCGAAATGCCTGGCCTTGATCTCGGCCCAGCCACCCAGCACGTCGACGGTCAGCAGTTTGACCTCGGGGAATTGTGCCGCAACTTCAGCCGCCACATCCTTGTCGGTGACGCGGAAGTTCTGCTCGGCCAGTACGCGCTGCGCTTCGGGGGTGTAGAGCCAGTTCAGATAGGCGGTCGCAACCTCGACGGTGCCGTTCTTTTCAGCGTTTTCCTTGACCAGCGCGACCGGGAAGGCCGCGAACAGGCTGGTGCCGGGGGTCACACGCTCAAGGCCCGGATACTGGGTAACGATGCCGGCGGTTTCGGCCTCGAAGGTGATCAGCACATCGCCGATATTGCGCTCGGCAAAGGTCTGGCTGGATGCGCGCGCACCGGTATCGAAGACCGGAACGTTGGACAGAAGCTTCTTCACGAAGTCATTGGCCTTGGCCTCATCGCCGCCATTGGCTTCCAGCGCGAAAGCATAGGCCGCGAGATAGGTGTAGCGGGCATTGCCCGAGGTGCGGGGATTGGCAAAGACCGGCTGCACATCGTCGCGGACCAGATCGCTCCAGTCCTTGATGCCTTTCGGATTGCCTTCGCGCACCACGAAAGCGGGCAGCGAATAATAGGGCGAGGCGCCATTCGGGAAGGCATTGCGCCAGTCGGCATCGACCAGACCGCCATCGACCAGCACGTCGATATCAGTCTCCTGGTTGAAGGTCACGACATCGGCGTTCAGACCTTCAAGGATCGCGCGGGCCTGGGCAGACGATCCGCCATGGCTCTGATCGACGGTGACATCGCGGCCGGTGGTTTCCTTCCAGGTCTTGGCAAAGACCGGGTTCAGCGCCTCGAACAATTCGCGGCCGATATCATAGCTGACATTGAGGATCTTGTCCTGAGCCAGCGCCGGAGCGGCTGCCAGAACCACAACCGCCGCAGCGGTGCGCAGCGAAGAGATCAGGTTCATTTCTGTTTCTCCTTAAGGGGAATTTCTTTGATTTCAGAGGATTGCCCTGCCTGGCCGCGCTGGCCGGGAGGCGTTTCGGTAAAAATGGTGCCGGTCTCGACCCTCAGCGTGACGCTTTGCCCTGCCGAGAGGTTCGGGGCCGCGCGGCGCAGGATTTCGACCGCAATGTCCTGGCCTTCGGGCCCCGTCAGCACCGGGCGCAGCAGGGCGCCGGTTGAAGTGACCTGCTTCACACGCCACAGCCCGGCAGGGTCGGGCACCGGCGTCAGATCGGCGGGGCGCACGAACAGCGTGGCAGAACCGTCGGGCAAAGCGCGGCGTTCAAGCCGGGCGGTATCGATCCCGGGCGCCGTCGCGCGGCCTGCAGCAATCCGCACCGGCAATTCGATGGTTGCCCCCATGAACCGTGCCACGAAAGGCGAGGCGGGGTGGTCGTGGATCTGGTCGGCGGTGCCGATCTGTTCGATCCGGCCTTCGCCCATGATCACCACCCGGTCGGCGAGCTCGAAGGCCTCGTCCTGGTCATGGGTGACGAAAATCGTCGTGGTCTCTGATGCATCATGCACAGACCGCAGCCAGGACCGCAGATCGCGGCGCACGGCGGCATCCAGCGCGCCGAACGGCTCGTCAAGAAGCAGGACGCGGGGGTCAATCGCCAGCGCCCGGCCAAGCGCGACACGCTGGCGTTGCCCACCCGAGAGCTGGCCGGGAAGCCGGTCTGCCAGATGCGGGATCTGCAGGAATTGCAGGAGTTCGGTGACCTTACGCGCAATCACCGCCTTGCCCGGGCGTTCGGCCCTGGGCCGGACCGTCATCCCGAAGGCGATATTGTCGCGCACCGACATATGCGGGAACAGCGCGTAGTGCTGAAAGACGAAACCGATGCGGCGGTCGCGGGCAGCGATCGACAGCCAGTCGGCACCATCGACCTCAAGCCGGCCGGAATCGGGCCAGTCGAGACCCGCGATGATGCGCAACAGCGTGGTCTTGCCCGAGCCCGACGGGCCGAGCAGGGCGATCAGCTCTTTATCCTCGACCGCGATATCGATGCCTTTCAGCACCTCATTGCGGCCAAAGCTTTTGCGCAGCTGGGCGATTTCAATGGCCATTGCCGACTCCGGTTTCAGCACCCCTGATTGCACCGGGCCGCGCCACTAAGCAAGGAACGCCAGGGCGGGAAACCGGCAAGTGAAGAGAATGGTTTTCTCCCGCAGGCGGGGTTATGGGGTAGGGAAGCACCGGTTTGTTCCCATTTCGCCAATATTGCCCCGACCGCAGCCCGCCGGGCCACGATGGCGTTCTTTTATGCAAGGGCGGGGCAGGGAAGGGCATCATACTCGACCATTATTGTCGTTATTTGATAGCGGCTTCGACAGGCTGGCACAAGATCACAGTTCGGCCAGAAACCACCTTCTGTTTTCACAATCCGGCAGAGTGAGAGAATTTCATTCTCCCGTCCCTTGGCCACCTGACTTGACCAGAGCGCCTTTGGGATGCTAGCGACCCCACAGACGACGCGCCGATTTGAAGCTCAGATTGCGGGCGCGAAAAAAATGCAGCTAAAGCGGAGGCGCCTCTGGCCCTTCGGTAACCTGAAGGAGGGGCCCATGGCCAAAACCGCCACTGCGTGCGATTTCGCGATCCCTGTCGACTCGATCAACAGCCTGCGCGCCAGTTTCCCCGGCATCTCATTGATTTTCGAGATCGACCTTGCGGTCGAGGATTGCTGGGACGGGCTGGAACATCTTGCCGGTGAATTCCGCCGGGCGGGGGCGCGGCTGCGGCTTTTGCGCGCAACGCAAAGCGGGGTGATTTCCTGTACCGTGGTCGATGGCGGCAGCGATCTGAGCCAGCTTGCTCAAAGCGTTGCATCGGCGCGGGGGGTCTCGGTCTCGGGCTGGACGACCCGGATCCAATACGACTGATCCGCCCCGGTTCAGCCACTGTGCCAGGGATTGAGGCTTTCACGAAAATTCGCGGCGATGGCGGTGTAGCTTTGTCTGCGCGGCGCGTCACGGCGCCAGACCATGGTGAGATTGCGCGTCAGCACCGCCCCGGACAGCGGGCGGGCGACCACAAGCTGTTCGCGCAAAACCTCGGACCGGATATAAAGCGCGGGCAGAAGCGAGATCCCCATCCCCGCCGCGACCATCTGGCGCAAAGTATCCAGGGTGGTGCCCTCGTAATCGCGGGCAAGCCGCGCCCCGGCCCAGCTGCACAGCCGCGTCGCCGCGCGTCTGAGCGCCGGCCCGCCGTCAAAACCCAGCACGGTCTCGCCCGCCAGATCGGCGGGGGCGATCTCACTTTGTCCGGCGAGGCGGTGATCGGCCGGGATCACCGCAAGCAGCGGTTCGGTGATCAGGGGCGCCTGTTCCACATCCTCGCGCCGCAGGTCCTCGCCCAGCAAGATGACATCGAACGTGCCCTCAAGCAGCTGACGGATCAGGGTTTCCGTTCGCTCCTCGCGCACATTCACCCGCATTTCGGGCCAGGCGGCGCGCAGGCCTGGCATCGCGACCGAAAGCACATAGGCCCCCACCGTCTGCACCACCCCGATCCGGAGCGAGGCCTGGGGCGCATCGGGATCGCCTCTGCGCGCGACCTCGCGGATATCCTCGATACTGTCGATCACCTCGCGCGCGCGCCGCGCCACATCGCGGCCGACGGGCGTCAGGCTGACACGGGCACGGCTGCGCTCGACCAGCTGCGCGCCAAGGCGCTCCTCCAGCGCCCGCAGCTGCATCGACAGCGTTGGTTGCGCCACATTGCACAGCTCGGCGGCGCGGCTGAAATTCAGCTGGTCCGCGACGGCGACAAGGTATCGGAGCTGTTGGAGCGTGGGCATCGCCGAAGTTTAGGGCCGGGCGGGCCGGCTGGCAATCAGCCAGACAGGGCGGGCCATTCTGACGAATTTGTGACCCGCCCGCCCCAGGATCCTGCGGGTCACAGGCGTCTTTGCTCTGACGGCAGGACTCTCACATGCCGGGGCTGCAACTATGTCGCGGAGCCGCCAATGACCATGGCGCTTTCCTTTACGGCAAGGACAGAGCCGCGGGGAACCCCGCCGGCTCCTGGTTGCGTTTGGCCGAAAAATAGTGCTGTTCTCGCGGCGTATACGGTTGCGAAGCGTAGAATGATGCGTCACGGCGAGAGGTCTTTGCCCCAAAGCGAGGCCGCAAGCGACAGGGCCGTTCAGGTCCAGGCTGGCGAAACAGGGGTCGGCGAGAGCCGGGCCGCGACACTTGCTGCCGGTATGGATGCACGAGCGCCGGGATCTGACACGATAACAGGAACCGATCCCCTGGTCGAAAGGGCGCGGGCCGGTGATGCCGGTGCTTTCGAGCTGCTTTTGTCGCGCCATTACACTTTTATCTTCCGCGTCGCCTGCCGCTGGACCGGCAATCGCGCCGATGCTGAGGATGTGACGCAGACCATCTGCATGCGGCTTGCCACGACGATCCGCAGCTTTGACGGCCGCGCTTCGTTCCAGGGCTGGCTTTACCGGGTGACGCTCAATGCGGTGCGCGACCAGCAGCGTGCCAGCGCAAGGCGGGGCCGTCTGGTGGCGGCGGCGTCGCTTCTGACCGATGATTTCAACAAGGGTGATCAGGAGGCTGCGCTGCATGTCGCCGATATCTGGCGAGCAGTGCGGGCCTTGCCCGAAAAACAACGCGATGCGATCCTGCTGGTACATGGAGAAGGCCTTGCCCAGGCAGAAGCCGCCCGCATTATGGGCTGCAAAGAGGTGACGGTGTCCTGGCATATCCACCAGGCCCGCAAAGCACTGAGGGGGGTATTGTGACCAGCTGCCGCGACCCCCGTGATACGGCCCCGACCGATCCGCTGGACCGTCTGGCGGATCTGGCCTTGCCTGATCCCGATCCGGCGCTGATGCGGGCCGATATCGCCCGCGCGCGCGAGCGCTTTGTCACCGCCGGCCTCTCGCCTGCCGCGCCGGAGCCGTCACGGATCGCACGCTGGCTCTCGCCCCGGCGGCTCGGGATAGCGGGGTCTGCGGCGACGGCAAGTGTGATGGGGGTCTTTCTTCTGCTGCCCCAGGCACAGCTGCCATTGGCGCAGATGCCGGATGGGTCAGACCGCAAGACTGTGGCGACCGAGGGCGTGGCGCCGGAGGATGCGCATTCCGTGGCTGAAACCGATATGGCGCAGGAGGCTCAGCCCGCGCCCGCGCCACCATCGGTTGCGTCCAGATCCGCGGCCACCGCACCGCGGGATGTGACGATCCCCGCAGCGCCGCTGCCTGAGCCGGATTTCCCGCCCCTTGCCGCTGCGCCGCCCGCAGGCGGAGGCGGAAGCGCTGGTTCGGCCGGGCCGGCTTACGAAACCGCATCGGAAGCGATTGCCAGTGCCGCGCCGGTGGCGCCCTCTAAAACCCTGCCGCGTCTTGGGGCGAAGCCGCGCCATAAGCCAGGTGATGCGTCGCTCGTGGATCTGGCACTTCCACCGGAAGAAGAGGACTTCTCCGGTTCGCTCAGCTTTTCACTGTCCGGAGATCAGGACGGGCTTTACCTCGACCGCGAGGAAGGCCGGCTTGCGATTCCGGTCTGGGAAACGGCGCCGGGCATGACGATCCAGATGACCGATGTCTATCTCTTGCCTGCACGGCGCGGCTTCCCGCAGATTCTGATGATGAAGGGGCAGCTGGGCGATCAGCAACCCTGGCAGATCTTCCGGGTCAGCGAGGATGCCGTGACCTTTGACAAGGTGATCACCGATCTGGTCAAACCGGCGCGCAGTCCTGGTCAGGTGGAGGCGATCCTCAACCGCCTGCCACCGCCCGACTGAGCACAGGCCCCATCACAAGGGGCCTGAGAGCCCGAGACTTCGGGCCAGACAGGGCCGGGGCCCCAACGGGGATGGATCTAAGCGTCAGTGAAACAGGGTGCGGGTTCTGGCCGACCTGGTCACTTTTGCAGAGCCAGGCAGCGAGACGCCGCTGCGGCGCAGAAGCGGAAAGCGCGGCTTGCGCGGCGGCGCCTGGTTGCGGATCGTTTTGTTGAGACGCTCCTCCAGAAGCGCCTGAAGATCTGCTTCAATGGCACTGGTAAAATCAGGTTTGGCTTCTGGTGACTGAACCGAGCCGGCCAGGCCGCTCAGGAGGGCAAAGCAAAGATTGCCGGAGATCACATAGGCCATCATCACCGCGACAATGCCCCCATCCAGGAACCAGACCAGCACAGATGCTGCCAGAGCAGCAAGTCCGCTGAGGATAACCACGAGTGCGACCATGATACGTCTCTTCTTTGAAGGCGCGGCGTTGCAGCATACTGCCACAACTCAACCAAGGGTAGTTGGAACGGCAAATCGGGCAAAATCGGGGCAAAGTCCTGGTTAATTCGTGCAAGGCGGATTACGTCTTCCCGGAAGCGTCACGATGAAATTCCGTATGCCCGCAGAACGGGGGGCGCGAACAGGGGAATGTGTCGGGGTCAGACGATCAATGTGGGCAGGGTGATTTCGTGCTGCAGCCCACCGCCCATGCGGTTGGGGTTAGCAGGCGCAGCGCCGAAACGCTGCCAGGATCTCGCGCGCGATGGCAAGCCCCAGCCCGGAGCCTGGCTGCACTTTCTGCCGCCCCGGATCGACGCGTAAGACGGATCAGCACTCTACCCGTCTGCGATTCGGGTATGTCTGGCCCGTGATTCTGGAGGATGACCACCGCCATCGCCCCCGGGCCTGAGACTGATAGTACCGGTGCCGCCATCGGTCGCCGCATTGTTCTTCCGGTTGCGCGGCGCCCGTTTCAACGCCGGCGGCCTGGCTGTGACCGGCACCTTTCCCGCCAGATCGCCGCCGGCCTCTTCGCGTGCGAGCCAGCCGGGATAAGACCTGGTTGAATGCCGGGGTCGTCGCGCGCATCTCCGCCGGCCCGGCGTCGGGCACCAGCGGCAGAGAGGCATCGGTGCCGACCCGGCCGGCGGAATCCTCCCTCTGCCCGATCGGGCGGCGGATGCGGCGGGCGGTATACCAGGAACGCGCAACCGACCCCGTCACGATCATCGCAATCCAGATGCCGAGGATCGGGCAGCGGATGCGCACGGCTGGCGGCAAGCGTGGCCAGCCCGAACCGCGTCAGGATGGCCACGATCAGCAGCGCAGTGATGCGGCGTTGAGCGAGGTGACGGCGCCGTTTCTGACCGTGCGGAATACTGGCTCGGCGGTCTTTTCGTCCAGCTTGCGCCGCAGCCGGCTCATCAGCAGGACAAGCGAGCGGTCAAAGGGATCAAGGTTGCGCCCCTGGGGCAGATGGAGGAGCTGATCGCGCGACAAAAGCCGGCTCTTGCGTTCCAGAAACACCCGCAAAAGGTCGAATTCGGCTCCGTTCAGGCAAATTTCACAACAGTCGGGCGCCAGCACGCGGCGCCTTTCGACATCAATTGCAAAGCCCGACATCTCATATCAGGTGCGTGCCTCACCTGCAGTAGGGGCGCCGGGATATCAGGATCCGAGCCACCAGCTCACGCGGGTTGACGGGCCTCACGAAATAGTCATCCGCGCCGATCTCCAGCCCCGGCCCGTCGGGCAGCATCACATCCCGCATCACCAGATCCAGGAGCGGCGCGATCCGCTGCGCCTCGGTCTCGCGCCGGGTGGCGGCGGTTTGCGCCAGACATACCTTGCCCGGGAGGTGCCGCGCCAACAGCGTCCTGATCTCCGCATCGTCATTGACGACAAGGATCAAAGGGGCCTGTTGAGCAAAAAGACACATATAGCGGGCGCCTGGACTGCGCCTCGGCCCGTTTGTAGCTGGTTCTGGACCCTTCCGGGGGAGGAAGATGTAACGAAAGGTTTCCCACCCGCATCTGGCACCATTCCGTTACAAAAATCGTCCTCGCGGAAACAGGTCGTAACGCCCGGGACCGGTGCCGGATACAGCCATCGCTCAGCTTCATCGCATCACCAGCCACGAAAGGAGAGATGCGATGAAATGGTCCATTACGAGCAATCTGCTGGCCGCCGCCATCGTTTCGGGCACAATGGGCCCCGCCGTCACGGAGATGCACGGCCCGCCATCCACCGGCGCGGGGGATCATCGCAACGGCCCGCACGGACATGGTCCGATGGGTCACGGCCATAACGGACGTGATCAGAGCCACCGAGAGGGCGGCTGGCCTGATCCTCGCACAACGCCTTGCCGGTCTCGAGACCTGTATCGGCATCACACCGGCACAGGCACCGGTCTGGCGAAGCTACACCGATGCACTGATCGCCTTTGTCGAGACCGACCAGCCGCCGCCACGCCTCGCGCGCACTGACACTCCGCCACTCCGACAGCAAATCGCCCACAGAACGAAGGACCAGAACTGCCGCCGCGTCTGATGGCTCTTGCCAGCGCCGCCGCCGATGCTCTCAAATCCTTGCCTGCTTTCGCGCAGAACCCCGCCCGCACTGCCTCCCCGACGGATCAGGCCCAGTGTACCGGTTTGGCGCAGGACGGCGGCGAGCCCTTACGGCGGCCTCGCCCAGCCACCTTCAGCCGCCGCCGAGGGGACAGGAGTATCGTGTTGACGCAGACCGCCTGGTGATGGCGGACATCCAGACCCTGCGCGCCGTCGCGGTGATCGGACTATTGTCCTCGCTTTTGAACTGACCCGATCAGATCTGGCCCCGTCTGAGCGGCCCCCCCGCAGCAAGATGATGAAACGTTTTGTCTCAGGCGCGGGATGCTCCGTCTCGCAGAGCCGTGCTGATCATGTCCTGACGATCCGGTCTGCGGCGGGGAAAAGCGACGGGGAAGGCAGCTATGCCGAAGGGCGGGCGCCGAACACACAAGGCTGTGCACACCGCGCTCTCGCACTTGCGCCGAATACGCAGATCGCCGTCAGAATCCGTGACGGGCTGAGCGTCGGCAGATCTATAGTGAAGGACATCGAAAACCCGTCCCTTAGAGGGGCAGAACCGCATGGCGCCGCCGCTGACCTTCGGAGGCCCGATGGCAAATGTCTCCCCGAGCATCGCCCCACTATCCTGATCCGTGGCACCCTGCGCAGTTTCGGGGGCGTAAAAGAGGGCGCCACCCGATTAGAGTGCGTCAGACCGGACATCTTTACGGCCGGGATGGTGCTGCTGCTGATGCGGCCTGGCACTGGCCTGCGGCCCGACAATCCCCTTTCTTCCGCTTTGGGACGGCCATCAGCCCTGGACCTGCATTCCGATGCTTGCGGGTGTCGCGGACTTCCTGTGCTTGGCGATGACTGGAATCACCTTCGACAATCTGACCTCCCGTCCGGAAGCGCACCGGAGCGGGTGGTGACGTTGAGCCGCGCACCGGGGTGCATCGCGCCCGGGAAATACCGGAAGTGCTGGCGAAGCCGCGTCGATTCCTGCGCCGGCATGCCGCGATGCGACGAATATTATTCTTCTCCTCTTTGCAGCCGATCCTGCCCACGGAACCATGATGGGACAGTGACAATCTGCTGCAAATGCCGGCCCTAGGAAAACAACTTCTCTGTTCCCGCGCGCTCCGCAGTTACTGGCAAGAGATCCGCACAGAGACCAACGAAAGAAACCCACTGCGGTTTGGCTGAATTTGGAATGGCGCGTTGAGGTATCCGGGCTTTATCACGACGGCACTTGTCGGGATTGAGGAAAGCCGTATGTCCGAACTTCATATCGTGGGTCTTGCGGGGAATATCACCGCGCCGTCGAAAACGCGTGCGCTGGTCGGGCAGGCGCTGGATCTGGCCGGGGCCGGGTTGCATGCGCGCACAACCCTGTTTGACATCGCCGATTTCGGCGAGGATCTGGGCCGGGCGCGGCGCGCCGATGACCTCAGCCCCAAGGCGCGGCAGAACCTCGATACGCTTTTGAATGCCGATGCGCTGATCGTTGCGACGCCGATCTATAAGGGCTCTTATCCCGGTCTTTTCAAACACCTGATCGACCTGATCGACCCTTCTGCGCTGCTGCGCAAGCCGGTGCTGATCTCCGCGACCGGCGGGGGCGAAAAACATGCGCTGGCGGTGGAACATCAGCTGCGGCCGCTTTTCGCCTTTTTCGAGGCCCGCGTGCTCTCGACCGCCGTGCATGTCTCGGACCGCGATTTCAGCGAGGGGCGGCTGGTATCGGACCCGGCGCTGAACCGGCTCGCCCGGGCCATTGACGAATTCGCCACGATTTTCCCCGGCGCCGCGCGGATCCGTGCTGCGGCAGAATAAGCCGCCGCCGAAAAACCCGTCTCGCCGAATAACCCGTTTCGCTGGATAACCCGTTTCACAGGGGCTGCACATGACCTCCGATCCCGTCAAATTCGCCTATTGGGTGCCCAATGTCTCGGGCGGCCTCGTGATCTCGGATATCGAACAGCGCACCAGCTGGACGCCGGACTATAACCGCAAACTGGCGCAGATCGCCGAGGAAGCGGGCTTTGACTATGCGCTGAGCCAGATCCGCTTTACCGCGGGCTACGGCGCTGACAATCAACATGAATCCGTCTCGTTCAGCCAGGATCTGCTGGCCCATACCGAACGGCTGAAGGTGATTGCGGCGCTTTTGCCCGGCCCCTGGAACCCGGCGCTGGCGGCGAAACAAATCGCCACGATCAGCCATCTCTCGGGCGGGCGGATCGCGGTCAATGTGGTCTCGGGCTGGTTCCGGGGCGAATTCGCGGCGATCGGCGAGCATTGGCTGGATCATGACGAGCGCTACCGCCGGTCCGAAGAATTCATCCGGGCGCTGCGCGGCATCTGGTCTGAGGAAAGCTTTACCTTCCGGGGCGATTTCTACCGCTTCAACGACTATAGCCTGAAGCCCAAACCCGTTGATCCGCAACCGGAAATCTTCCAGGGCGGCTCGTCACGCGCGGCGCGGGATATGGCGGCCCGGGTCTCGGACTGGTATTTCACCAATGGCAATACGCCGGAAGGGCTCGGCGCCCAGGTCGAGGATATCCGCGCGAAAGCGGCGGCGAACGGGCATAAGGTGAAGGTCGGCATCAACGCCTTCGCCATCGTGCGCGAGACCGAAGCCGAGGCACAGGCAGTGCTGCGCGAGATCATCGCGAAGGCCAATCCCGAAGCCGTCCAGGGCTTTGCCGGACAGGTGGTCAATGCCGGCCGCGCCAGCCCCGAGGGCGAGGGCAACTGGGCGAAATCCTCCTTCGAGGACCTCGTGCAATATAATGACGGCTTCCGCTCGAACCTGATCGGCACGCCCGACCAGGTCGCCGAACGCATAATCGGCCTGAAAGAGGCCGGCGCCGACCTCATCCTCCTTGGCTTCCTGCATTTCCAGGAAGAGGTTGAGTATTTCGGAAAACACGTCCTCCCCCGCGTCCGCGCCATCGAAGCCCGCAAAAAACAAACCCTCGCCGCCGAATAACGCGGCGCCTGCCGATAAGCCCATCGACCAGCCATGATGCCCCCGGCGCCACTGCGCCGGGCAGGGCGGGCTGTTGCAACCGGAGTCCCCTAAAATGACGATACAAGAAACCAGCTTTCAGCCCGCGACGCTTCCCGATCTGGCCGCGCTCAAGGCCCGGTTCGCGCCCCTGTTCGAACGCATCCGTGAGGGCGCCAACCAGCGTGAACGCGAGCGGAAATTGCCGTTTGAGGAGATCAAATGGCTGAAAGAGGCCGGGTTCACCGCGCTGCGGGTGCCGGTTGAATTCGGCGGTTCCGGCGCGAGCCTTGAGCAGTTCTTTGATCTGCTGATCGACCTTGCTGCGGCGGATACCAATATCGTCCAGGCGCTGCGCGGCCATTTCGCGCTGGTCGAGGACCGGCTGGTGGCGCCGCGCGCCGAAGGAGAGGTCTGGCTGCGCCGCTTTGGCAAGGGAGAGATCGCCGGCAATGCCTGGTCCGAAATTGGCAAGGTCAGGCTGGGAGAGACCTTCACCAAAGTCACACCCGAGGGGGAGGGCTTTCGCGTCGATGGCGAGAAGTACTATTCGACAGGTACGATTTTTGCAGACTGGATCGACACTTATGCGGTGCGTTCAGACAATGGGGCGCCAGTGGTGGCGATTCTGCGCGCCGATCAGCCGGGGATCGACCGGCTGGATGACTGGACCGGCTTTGGCCAGAAGCTGACCGGGACCGGCACCACCACGTTCAAAGGGGCAGCGCTGGAGGCCGAGGGGTTGGTGCCGTTCGAAACCCGTTTCCGCTATCAGACCGCCTATTATCAGCTGGTGCTGGACGCGGTGCTGTCCGGGGCGGCGCTGGCGGCGGTGCAGGATGTCGCGGGTAAGGTCGCCGCCCGCAAACGCGCCTTCTCACATGGCTCGGGCTCGGTGGTCCGCGAGGACCCGCAGGTCCTGCAGGTCGTGGGCCGCGCGCGTGCTTTTGCTTTTGCCGCCCGCGCCGCCACCATCGAGGCCGCCCGTGCAGCCGATCGCGCCTATGAGACCTCGCAAGCGGGAGACAAAGCCGCCGATGACGCCGCCAATATCGCGGCGGAACTGGCCTCGGCCGAAGCTCAGGTTGCGGCGGCGGACCTCGCGCTGCGGGCAACCAGCGACCTCTTCAACGCGCTGAGCGCCTCGGCGGCGGATACGGCGCTCGGACTGGACCGCTACTGGCGCAATGCCAGGACGGCCGCGAACCATAACCCGTTGATCTACAAAGAGCGCATCCTCGGTGATCACGCGGTCAATGGCACCGAGCCGGTCTATGTCTGGCAAATCGGCGCGGTCGAGAGCTGAGGCCTGTCGCTGCCGCCTGACAGAACCGGTACCCTGCGGTGGTCCTGAACTTATCCAGGGCCACACCTTTATGTCATGCGCTTTAACCTGAGCTGGACCCTGGCTCCGAAGGAGTGCCAGATCCCGTAACTTCGGAAGTCAGTGCTGTCAGCGCCGTCGGTATTAAGGTGCCGCCTGTGAGCGATCCGGCCGGCCACGGAAGGGACGCCTCAGCGGGGATCGCATAATTGCCCAATCGAACGGCCTGACCGGCGGGCTTGTCGGCTGGCTGATGAACAGTCCCATGTTTCCTGCATGCCTTCTTTGCTGATTTTGCGGCAAAGAGGCCATGATGGGCACAGGCAATTTCACTGACGGACCATGGCGCGATGCGGTCGCGCAGACAACTGCGCGGCGCAATCCGGTCGACGACGTTTTGGCCCGGCCTGGCGTGAGCAAGCCCTCGCTCTGTACCCGAAAGCGCCAATACGTTAAGGCGGCGGCAGGAGACACGGAGAAGGACGTCGGGATCCCGCGCGTGCGCGCCTGGTCCATGTAAACCAGAGGTCACCCTGCACGCCTTGATCATGGCCAGCTGGCGGTGCAAGCCAAAGGCGAAGGTGGTGGTCCACAGGGATCAGGGCAGCCAGTTTACCAGCTTGGACCGGGCGGCGTTATCTCACGCGCCCACAATCCCGATCCTTCCAGGAGCCCCTGTGGAAACTGCCACGACAACGCAGTCGCCGAGCCCTTCTTCAACCTGCTCAGGCGCGAGCGGATCAGGCGCAGGACCTGCCAGAGCCGCGAAAACGACCGCTCGTCAGGGCTTTCTTTGCAGGTGAGCGGGGTGCCTCAATAGGCCTGGGCGGTCGCGGTAATCGTCAGTTCCTGAAGATTTACCGATTGCGGCAACTGGCAGGCGAAGAGGATCGCCGAGGCCACATGAGTTGCGTCGATCCCCCCCTCCATCCGGTCGCGGTCAGCGGACCAGACCGCATAGGCTGCGGGATCGGTGATGGTTTTGTCGATCTCGGATTTGGTGATGCCCGGCGAAACCGTCATCACGCGCACGTTGAACTCTGCCGATGCGCCCCGCACCCCGTCGCTGACGGCGTGAACGAAATGCTTGGTGCCGCCATAGACATCGTGGAAAGGATAGACCTTGCGTCCGGCAATCGACGACATATTGACAATGGTTCCATGACGGCGGGCCTTCATGCCAGGCAGCACCGCATGCATGCAGTTCAGAACGCCGGTCACATTGATGTCGATCAGATCGCGCCAGTCTTCCGGATCCTGATCATCAAGCCGTGCCAGACGCGAGATCCCGGCATTGTTGATCAGCACATCGACCGGGCCGGACTGCGCCTCGCCTTCGGCTATGGCCGCGCGGATGCTGTCCCGGTCCCGCACATCCGCCTCGCAGCAGACGGCATTGGCAAGGCCGAGGTCCAGGAGCTTTTCGCGCCGCCGCGCCAGGAGCAGCAAAGGATATCCGGCGGCGGCAAAGGTGCGGGCGATTTCTGACCCGATCCCGGCGCTGGCGCCAGTGATCATGACGAGGGGCTTGGAAATATGGGAGGGCATTCACGGGCCTCATGCTGAAGGGAAGGGCTGCCCCTGGCGCAGAGCAAATGGCCAGAAGACCGGAGCGCAAAGTCTGAGGGGGCCAAGAGCCCCCTCATTCGGAACAGGGCAGATCAGTTCACGCCCGCGGCGGCGCGGATCTCACCGATATTGAGGACCGGAGAAACCTCGTATTTATAGAACTGGTTTTCCGGGTTCGGGTCGATGAAGTCGTCAACATTTTCCGGAGTGATGGCATAGGCCGGGAAATAGGTGCCCAGCGGCAGGTTTTGCGCGTCAAACCCTTTGTTGAAGATCTGATCGATAAAGGCCACTGCGGAGACGCCGGTCTGCTCGCCCGAGAAGGTGCCTGTCACCAGTAGATTGCTCTTCTTAATCTCTTCCAGGGCAATACGTGCGCCATCGGCAGAGGTGGCAACTTTGATCGTCTCGATGCCGGTATTGCGCAGCGCCCGCAGCGATCCGATGCCCATCCAGTCATTGTCAGCAAGGATATGGGTCAGTTTGCTGCCATGCGCCGTCAGAATATCCTCGGCCGCGGCAAGCCCTCCTTCCTCGGTCCAGTTGCCCTCGCCCATTGCGACGACCTGGAACTTCAGCTCCTCATCGTTGAAACCGCCCGATTTCTTCGCCTGCTGGAAGAGGTTGTAGCCACGCAGCATGGCCTCTTCACGAGAGATGTCCAGGCCAAGATCCTGAATGCGCTGCCAGACCATGCCGGAGACCATGCCGTTGAGGCGGCTTTCGGAGGTGGAATTGCCGACCACGCCAACGATGAGCGCTGCAACAATCGGATCGGTCCCCGCATTCTGGCCGACATATTCGCCGGTGCGGAAGCCGTTTTCATAGGGGTTCGGCGTGATCGTGGTCAGGATGCGCGCGCGGTCCGAGGGCACGGTGCCGATGGCAAGCACCGGGATGCCCGCATCCACCGCCCGGTTGATGCAGGAGGCGACCCCCAGCGTATCGGTCGGATCGATGACGATCAGATCTTTGCCCTGGGTGATGAAGGTGTCGATATGACCACATTGGCGTTGCAGATCGCCGTCAGCCACCTGCACATCAAGCACGATATTGCTGGCATCCGCGGTCTTTTGTGCGCCCTTGATCAGTTCGACGAAAAACGGCCCGCCCATGGTGATCTCGGTCCAGCCGACCTGGATCTTACCCGGATCAGCGGGCGTTTTCGGCCAGGCTTTGTCGATATCGGTGCGGTCGGGCATATAGGGGTCGACAAGGCCGGACAGCGCGGTGTCGGGCATCAGCTTGTAGATCTCAGGCTTGTCGGCGTCCTGAGCCGAGGCAATTCCTGCGGGAATTGCGATGGCGCTTGCCAGCAAAATGGCCAGTCTGGTGTTCACGGATTTCATCTGGTTCCTCCCTGTGATGAATGTAAGGTCCTCGTCCCGGCGCGAGATCGCGCCCGGAGGTGGATTAGGTTCTGAAAGACGGCGCGGGCGCCTGGAAAAGGGGTCAGGCCCGGTCGCGGCCAAAACGTTGCAGCATTACGGCCGCGACGATGATCAGGCCTTTGATGATCTGTTGCGGGTAGGACGGCACGCTCATCAGGTTCATGATATTGCCGATAAGGCCAAGCACGAGGACGCCGATCACCGTATTGATCACCGTGCCCTTGCCACCCGAGAGCCGGGCGCCGCCGATCACGCAGGCCGCAATCGCATCCAGCTCAAAGCCCAGGCCGGCCACTGGCGTTCCGACCCCGGTGCGCGAGGTGACGACGATCCCGGCCAGGGCCGCCAGGGCACCGCTGATCACGTAGACTGCGAATATATAGCGACGATGCGGGATGCCGGCGAGGCGCACTGCCGTCTCGTTGCTGCCGGTCGCGATTACCATGCGACCGAAAACCATGCGCTGCATCAGGAACCAGAAGCCGGCAATCACCAGGATCGACAACACGACCGGCCAGGGCAGCCGGAGCCAGGGAAGCCCGCCGCTGCCGAAGGCATCGAAAATGGCGGTTGCCTCGAGCTCATAGGGCAGGCGTACCGGCTGACCGTTCGACATCATATAGGTCATGCCACGTGCGATGGTCATCATGGCCAGCGTCACAACAAACGGTGCCAGCTGGAACCATGCCACGAGAGCCCCGTTGAACGCCCCAAGCAGCCCGCCGAAGACCAGCATGGCAATAACGCCCGTAAGCACGGCGGGAATGCCGTCAAAGGGCAGCTGTGGGATCAGGATCGCGACCGCGAGGCCGCCGGCCGCCGCAATTGCGCCCACCGAAAGGTCGATGCCGCCGGTATTGATGACCAGCAACATCCCGATGCTGATCAGCAAAAGCGGAGTCAGCTGACGCAGCAGGTTGAAAATATTGCCCCGTGACAGAAAGGCATCCGACAGGATCGCGGACGCGATGATGAGAAGGACCAGCATGACAACAGAGCTGTTGCGCACCAGAAAGCCGGTAACTTGTCCTGATCCGGATGAGGCTGCGGTTCGCGTCATTCTTTCACTCCCATCGCCAGCGCGATCAGCGCCTTTTCGTTCATATCCTCTCCCGACAGCTCGCCTGTGATCACACCCGAGCGCATCACGATGATGCGGTCGGCTATGCCAATCAGTTCCGGCAGGTCGGAGGAGACGACGATCACCGCAAGGCCGCGCTCGGCCACCTCATTGATGATCTGATAGATTTCCGATTTCGCCCCGACATCGACGCCGCGTGTCGGCTCGTCAAGAATGAGCACCTCAAGATCCGTCGCCAGCCATTTTGCCAGCGCGACCTTTTGCTGGTTGCCACCCGACAGGGTCGAGACCTCCGGCGTGCCGGAGGGCGTCTTGATCCGCAGCGCAGAGATCAGCCTGTTGACCTGGTCACGCTCGGCGCTGGAATTGAGAACCCCCGCCATAAGGGCGGTTCCGTTGCGCCGCCGCAGCATGATGTTTGTCGCAATCGACAGATCGAGCAGAACACCCTGACCCTTGCGATCCTCGGGGACCATGCCGAAGCCGTTATCAACGCCCTTGCCCGGGCTGGTATTGTGGACGGGCGCACCCTTTAGCCGGATCTCGCCCGATACCGCGCGGTCTGCGCCGAAAATCGCCCGCATCACCTCGGTCCGCCCCGCGCCGATCAGGCCGTAAAAGCCAAGCACCTCGCCAGCGCGCACCGAGAAACTGACATCCCCGACCAGTTCGGCCAGCCTGAGATTGTCCACCTCCAGCACCGGGGCGCCGATGACGGCATGACGCGGCGGGAAAATATGGGTCAGTTCGCGCCCGACCATCATTGCGACCAGCTGACCCTGGTCGATATCCGCGATATTCACGGTATCGACATAGGTCCCGTCCTTCATGATCGTGGCGCGATCGCAGATCTCGAAAATCTCTTCCAGCCGGTGTGAGATGTAGATCACGCAGACACCTTCCGCCCGAAGCCGGCGGATCAGGTCGAAAAGCTGGCGGGTTTCGCGCTCTGTCAGCACTGCCGACGGCTCGTCAAATACGATCACCCGGGATTTGCGGCGCAGCGCTTTGCAGATCTCGACGATCTGTTGCTCTGCTACCGAAAGATCCGAAACGGGGCGGCGCACATCCAGCTTTGCGAGGCCAAGGCTCGCGACAAGTTCGGAGGCGCGGGAATACAAAGTCTTCCAGTTGATGATACTGCGTCCGAAACCCGGATCGTCGATGAAGATGTTCTCGGCCACACTCATATGCGGGCAGAGCGCGAACTCCTGATAGATCACCGCGATTCCATGGTCGCGCGCCGCCCGGGGGCTGGCGAGTGACAGGGGTTCGCCATCGAGAACCACCCTGCCGCGGTCGGGCTGGTGGTCGCCGGACAGGACGCGCATCAGGGTAGATTTGCCGGCGCCATTCTCGCCCAGAAGCGCATGAACTTCGCCGCCATTCGCTGTGAAAGTGACATCCGACAGCGCGCGGATGCCCCCGAAATGCTTGCTGATCGATACCATCTGCAGGTTATTGGCCATGATCTCCTCCGCCCTGCGGCCATAGGTCTCCTGCCCCTGGCTGCGGCATCTGCCTTGTGCTGTATAAGTAGTAATAGTACATAAATAAATGTGTCAACTGTAAAAAGTTGAAAAATAGTAAGTCATAAAGCTATTGACATGTAGCGTTGCAACGTAATTAGTAGTGAGACTACATCGACACACGTAAGGGGATGGCATGTCGCGCGCATTTGGAGGACCTGGGAAATATATCCAGGAAAGAGGAGCGGTTGCGCGACTGGGTGATGTCCTCGCAGGCTGGGGTGGCAAAAGCCTGATGCTGATCGACAGGGCGGTGTTCGACCGGCTTTCGACCGCCGTGACGGGCATTCCGGGTCTGCAGATCCTGGCTTTCGGCGGCGAATGTTCCGCGACCGAGATTGCCCGTATTTTGGCGCAGATCCGTGAGACGGGCGCATCGACAGTGATTGGCGCGGGCGGTGGCAAGGCCATCGACACTGCGAAAATTGCGGCACTTGAGACCGGCGCCCGAATCGTGATCCTGCCGACCATCGCTTCGACCGATGCCCCCTGTTCCGCCGTCGCGGTGCGCTATTCCGAGGCCGGGGTCTTTGAGGAATCCCTGCGCCTGTCGCGCAATCCGGATCTTGTGCTGGTCGATACCGAAATTGTGGCTGCAGCGCCCGTTCGCTTCCTGATCGCGGGCATCGGCGATGCGCTTTCGACCTGGTTCGAAGCCCGCTCGAACATCGAATCCCGGACGAGCAACTATGTCGCGGGCGGTTTCCCCCCGACCGAGGTCGGCATCGCTGTCGCGCGCCGCTGTCATGATATTCTGATGGCAGAGGCGCCGAAAGCGGTTGCTGCGGCGCGGGCAGGCCGGATCACTGCCGCGCTGGAGCAGATCATCGAAGCCAATATCCTGATGAGCGGTCTGGGCTTTGAAAACTGTGGCTGTTCGGCGGCGCATGGCATCCATGACGGGCTGACGGTGCTGCCGCAGACGCATGGTCTTCTCCATGGCGAAAAGGTGGCCTTCGGCACGCTGTGTCTTTTGATGCTGGAAAACCGCGCCACCGAAGAGATCACGGCGATGATCCGCTTTTGCCGCAGCCTTGGCCTGCCGGTGACGCTTGCGGATCTGGGGCTTGAAGGGGTCACCACCGAAGAAATCACCCGCGTTGCCGGGGCCGCGCTGGCGCCTGGCCAATGCACCTGGGCGACGCCGGTTGCGCTTTCTGTGGAAACATTGCGCGATGCGATCTTCGCGCTGGATGCCTTTGCACGTGAGGTTCTGTGATGCAGATCAATCCCACACCTGAAACCGGCTTTCAGAACAGCCCGGTTTTGATCACCGGCGCGGCCGCAGGCATTGGCCTTGCCGTTGCGCAGATGTTTGCGGCACGCGGCGCCAGGCTACTGCTGGTTGATCGGGATGAAAAAATTGCAGAAATCGCGGCCGGTCTTGGCGCCGGACACCGCGCCTTGCAGCTGGATGTACGTGAGGATGACTGCGGCAGCCGGGCCGTTCAGGCGGCGCTGGAGGCTTTCGGGCGGCTTGATATCCTGATCAACAATGTCGGCATCGGCCCGCTCGCCCCGGCGGAGGATTTTCCGCTTGATCTCTGGGATGCGACCCTGTCGATCAATCTGCGCGCGGCGTTTCTGTTTGCCAAAGCCGCGGCGGCGCCAATGCTGGAACAGGGATATGGGCGCATCGTCAACATGTCCTCGCAGGCCGCGACAATCGGCATCGAGGGCCATGTCGCCTATTGCACCAGCAAGGCCGGCATTCTTGGTATGACCCGCTGCATGGCGCTGGAATGGGGCAAGCGCGGCATCACTGTGAATGCGCTCTCGCCCACCGTAACCGAAACCGAGCTTGGTCTGATGAGCTGGGGCGGCCAGAAGGGTGTCGAAACCCGCGCCGCCATTCCGGTCGGACGTTTTGCGAAACCCGAAGAGGTCGCCGAAGCGGTCCTCTATCTCGCCAGCCCGCAGGCCGCGATGGTCAGCGGTGCCAATCTGGCGATCGACGGCGGCTACACGATCCGCTGAGAGACGACGAAGGAGCAAATTTTGGAATTCTATGATCCCGTGGCCTGTCTGATCGGGCCGCAGACAGGCACGCTTGGCAATCGCACAGGCCGGTATGAAAAGCGGCTCGCCGATCTTGGTGGGCTTTATCGCGACGCGGCGGCCTTTGCCGGGGCGGTGGCACATGAGGGCGACCGTGTTGTCTATACCGTCGAGGAGTTCCGCCCGACGGAGGCCCCGGGCGATCTGATCTTCGGGATGACGCATATGGAACCCGGGATGATCGGCGACGAGTTCTTCATGACCCGCGGGCATATTCATCGGGCCGGAAATCGCCCCGAGATCTATCAGGGGATTTCGGGCGAGGGCCTGATGCTTCTGGAATCGCCCGATGGTGAGATCCGCATCGTTGAAGTCTCGCCGCTGACCGTCTGCTATGTGCCGCCGTTCTGGATCCACCGCTCGGTCAATACCGGCGCCGGGCCGCTGGTCATGTTCTTCTGCTACCCGTCCGATTCCGGCCAGGATTACGAGATCATCGCCCGTGCAGGCGGTATGCGCAGCCGTATCCATGCCAGCGCGAACGGCGGCTGGGAACAGCGCGAAAACGATCTCTACAACCCGCGCAGCCCGGAAGCGGTTGCAGCGGTCATGGCAACGGCAATCTGAGAGGGCAGGGGATGCAAAGCGGGATTTTCGACCATATCGCGCGGCTTGGCGTCGTGCCGGTGATTGCCATAGAACAGGCCGATCAGGCGCTGGCCCTTGCGGATGCCTTGCTGGAAGGCGGGCTGCCGGTTGCGGAAATCACGTTCCGCACCGGCGCGGCGGGGGATGTGATTGCCAGACTGAGCGAAGCACGGCCCGAGCTGATCACCGGCGCAGGCACGATCCTGACCGCGGCCAATCTTCAGGCAGCCCAGGCCGCCGGGGCGCGCTTCGGCCTTGCTCCGGGCTATGATCCGGCGATCACGACGGCGGCGGCGCGCGCCGGGTTGCCCTTCGCCCCGGGCGTGATGACGCCTTCGGAGCTGAGCCTTGCGCTTGGAGAAGGGCTTTCCCTCTTCAAGTTCTTCCCCGCAGGCGCGGCGGGCGGGGCTGCGATGCTTTCGGCGATTTCGGCGCCTTTCGCCCATCTGTCCCCCCGTTTCATCCCGACCGGCGGTGTCAGCCTTGCGACAATGGGGGACTGGCTGACGCTGCCAGCCGTCGCAGCCGTGGGCGGAACCTGGATCGCAACCCGCGATGATATTTCCCAGGGCGATTTCGCAGCCATCACCCGCAAGGCCCGCGAAGCCGTCACCATGGCCGCCAGACTGCGTGAGGAACCGAAATGAGCCGCTATGAGCCTGCAACCCGCCCGACCTTTTACTTCATCGGTGTCACCACCGGCGCCTCTTCCATCATGCGGGTCTTCCCGGCCTGGGCCGATCATCTCGGGTTGAAGGATGCCTGTATCAGAGGAATTGATTTCCCGCTCCATGCCGATGCCGCCGCATATCGCGAGGCGGTGGAATTCATCCGTGATGACCCGCTTTCGCTTGGCGCACTGGTGACAACCCATAAGCTTGACCTTTTTGCGGCCTGCCGCGATCTCTTTGACGAGATCGACCCCCATGCACAGCTGATGCATGAAGTGAGCTGTATCTCGAAACGGGGCGGGCGCCTGCGCTGCCATGCCAAGGACCCCATCTCATCCGGGCTTGCCCTGGATGGATTCCTGCTACCGGATCATTTTGCGAAGACCGGGGCCGAGCTGCTGATGCTGGGCGCGGGTGGCTCGACCATCGCGATCACCTGGCATCTGATGCGCAAGGCGCGGGGCGCGGATGTGCCGTCGCGGATCATTGTCTCGAACCGCTCACAGCCCCGGCTTGACGAGATTGCAAAGGTGCATTCCGGGATCGAAACCGATGCGCAGCTGGATTATGAACTGGCCGACCGGCCCGGGCGCAATGACGCATTGCTGGCGGGGCTGAAGCCCGGCTCGGTTGTGGTCAATGCGACAGGGCTTGGCAAGGATGCGCCCGGATCACCCCTGACCGATGCGGCGCTTTTCCCCGAGAAAGCCATTGCCTGGGATCTGAATTATCGCGGCGATCTGGTCTTCTTGCAGCAGGCCGAACGCGCCCGCGCGGCAAGGGCGCTGCAGATCGAGGATGGCTGGACCTATTTCCTGCATGGCTGGACCCAGGTGATTGCCGAGGTCTTCGATATCGCGATCCCGGTTTCCGGACCGGTCTTCAACGAGATCTCCCGCATTGCCGATGCGGCGGGACGCCAGAAGCCGAAACTCTGAGGCAGGACCATGACCCGCATTCTGATCACGCCCCGCTCCCTGACCGCTTTGCGCCCGGCAGAGCTGACGCCTTTGACCGAGGCGGGCTATGATCTCGTCTGGGCAAAGGCCGGCGAGACACCGACGCCCGAGGATCTGACCAGTCTGCTGCCCGGTTGCGTCGGCTGGCTTGCCGGGGTCGAGCCGGTCCCGGCCGAGGTCATCCGGGCCGCATCGGCGCTGAGGGCGATTTCCAGAAACGGTGTCGGCACCGACAATCTGCCGCTGGCGGAATGTGAGGCCCGGGGGGTGCAGGTGCTGCGAGCTGAGGGCGCGAATGCCATCGGCGTGGCAGAGCTTGCGGTCAGTCTGATGCTGTCCCTGTCGCGCCATATCCCTGAAACCGATCACAGCGTGAAATCGGGCGGCTGGCTTCGCAGGCGCGGAGCCGAGATCTCGGGCCGCACGGTCGGCATCGTCGGAATGGGCGCGATCGGGGCGCATGTCGCCCGCGTGGTGGTGGCAATGGGGGCAAAGGTGCTGGCCTATGATCCCTTCCCGCGCGATCCCGGCCTGCATCCGGCGCTGTTTTCCTTTGTGCCCTTTGAAGAGCTGCTGCGCTCAGCCGATCTGATCAGCCTCCATGCGCCCGCCCGCACCGATGGGGCGCCTTTGCTGGGCGCCGCAGAACTTGCCCTCTTGCCGGTGGGCGCCCTGGTGGTGAACACCGCCCGGGCGAGCCTCGTCGATGAGCAGGCAATGAAAGCGGCGCTGGCGAGCGGTGCTGTGGGCGGCTACGGAACCGATGTCTTTGCCGAGGAACCACCGCGCGATCTGACCCTTGCAGGTGACCCTAATGTCATTGCGACCAGCCATATCGGCGCTTTGACTGCGGAAAGCGTCAGCCGTGCGACGTTGATCGCGGTCCGGAACCTGATCCGCGCCCTTGGACCCGCAGCCGGAGCACCGGCATGACCCCCGGGCGCCTTCTGTCCGCGCGGCCCTTCGCGGGGGATCTCGCAACGGCGCTGCGCGCGGCCCGGCTGCGCGGGGCTCAGGCCGGGGGAACAGAGATCTTCTGGCTTGGCCAGGCGGGGTTCGCGATCTTCGCCGCAAGCCGGTTTGGTCTGATAGATCCTTACCTCTCTGACAGCCTGGCGGATAAATATCGCGGTACAGCCCGCCCGCATGAGCGGATGATGCCGGTGCCGGTTGCCGTCAGAGATCTGCCGGAGCCGGACTTCATCCTGCTGACCCATCGCCACGGCGATCATATGGATCCGGGCACGCTGCCTTATATCGCGCAGGCCTTTCCGGCAGCGCGCTTTATATTCCCCGAGGCGGAGCGGGCCGAGGCCGCCCTTCGCAGCCGGCTCGACCCGGAAGATCCGCGCCTTACCGGCACCGATGCAGGGGCAAGGATTGCGCTTGCGCCGGGGCTTTCGCTTCGGGTGTTCGCTGCGGCACATGAAACCCCGGAAACGGATCTCACAGGGCGGCACCGGTTTCTCGGCTATGGTCTGGCGACGCCGGATCTGCGGCTCTGGCATTCGGGGGATTGTGTGCCTTTTGAGGGGCTTGTCTCTGATGTCACCGATTTCGCCCCAGACATCGCACTTTTGCCGGTGAACGGGCGTGACCCCGAGCTGACAGCATCAGGAATTGCGGGAAATTTCTCGCTTGAGGAAGCGGCCGGGATCACCTGCGCCGTCGGGGCGGGCACATTGCTGGCGCATCACTATGGCATGTTCGCCTTCAATAGCTGTGCGCCGGAGCGGATCGACGCCATGGCTGCGCAACGGGCCGATCTTGCGATACTACGCGCCATGACCGGCGTGGTTTATTGTGTCGGCTGACCTATTTTGAGCAGGAGAGCGGTAATGGAACCAAAGTCGACAGAACAGGCGCGGAGCAATCCCGGCGTCGATATCCTTACCGCGATCCGCCAGGCGCTGCCGGATCTGCGCCGCTCTGACCGCAAAGTGGCGGATCTTGTGCTTGAAGATCCGTCGCGTTTTCTTTCGGCCACCGTGGCAGAAACGGCAGAGCTGGCCCAGGTCAGCCAGCCCACCGTCATCCGCTTCTGCACTGCCGTGGGCTGCGAGGGCTTCAATGATTTCAAGCTGCGGCTGGCCCATAGTCTCGCGCTCGGGACGCCGGCGACGCATTCGGCGATTGCGGCTTTCGACTCTGTCCAGGTCATTTCGGGCAAGATATTTGACTACACAATCACCAGCCTCGACTGGGCCCGCCGCCAGCTTGACACCGTGCGGATGGAGGCGGCGGTATCCCTGCTGGCCGATGCCGCAAGACTGGAGTTCTTCGGCTTTGGCGCCTCGGCCATCGTGGCGCTGGACGCACAGCAGAAGTTTCCGCTGTTCGGAATTCCCTGCGGTGCCGAGCGCGACCTGCACCAGATGACCATGCAGGCGGGCATGATGCGCCCGGGTGATGTGGCGGTGGTGATCTCGAATACCGCAATGACGAAATCTCTGATCGAGGTGGCGCAGCTGGCACGCCGGAACGGTGCAAAGGTGCTGGGTCTTCTGGGCGCCGAGGGGCCGCTGGCGCAATATTGCGATGTGGTGCTGGTGGTCGAGACACTCGACAATACCGATGCCTATACACCGACCATTTCGCGGCTGGCGGCTCTGGTCACCATCGACATCCTCTCGACGGCGGTAGCTCTGCGCCGCGACGCCGAGCAGGCGAACCGTTTCAAGGAAATGAAACAACATCTGGCCCGGTTCCGCGCGCGCGGAGAGGGCTGAGACGAAGGGCAGGACCGGGGCATCCCCCGGTTGTTCCAGCAAGGAGAAAACTATGGCCGAGGCACCCGCCGAAAGCATCCTGTCGCCGCGCGATCTTGCGCAGATGATTGATATCAGCGCCGTGCAGGCTTTCCATACCGAGGCCGACCTGCGCGAGGTCGCCCGGGTCGCGCTGGCCGAAGGCTTCATCGCCGTCCATGCGCTGCCGCATTTCACCGCATTGCTGGCGACATTGCTTCCGGGCCGTTGCGGGGTGCTGGTGGGCGGACCGATCGGCTTTCCCTCGGGCGGCAACCGCACAGAGACCAAACTTGTCGAGGCGCGCGGGCTGGTCGCGGACGGCGCCACCGAAGTCGATATGATGATGAATATCGGGCGGCTGAAGTCTGGCGATGATGCCTATGTGGCGACAGAGCTTGCCGCCGTGATCAAAGCCGTGGCACCGGTGCCGGTCAAGGTGATCATCGAGGTCTCGCGACTGACCGATGACGAGATCCGCCGCGCGGCGACGCTGGTGGCGGCGTCCGGGGCAGCCTTTGTTAAGACCGGCACCGGCTGGACCGGGCTCCCCACCACCTTGCACCATATCCGGCTGATCCGGGAAGCCGCCGGCGCGGAAATTGGCATCAAGGCCTCGGGCGGGATCCGTGATCTTGAGACCGTTGCTGCCATGATCGAAGCCGGAGTCACGCGGTTTGGCATCAATACGGATGTGGCCAGAGACCTGATCGCGGCCTGCCGGTCCCTGCCGGATGGCGGGCTGCGGGTCGCGGGCTGAGCCGGACCAGACAGACGCGGGAGAGAAATGATGAAGGATCTGGTTCTGGCATGCGACCTCGGCACCGGGGGGCTCAAAGGTGCCGTTGTCGCGCCCGATGGCAGGGTGCTCGCCGAAGTGGTTGAAAATTACCCGACATTCTATCCCGTGCCGTCGCTGCATGAGCAACGGCCGGCAGACTGGTGGCAGGCTCTGATCCGAACCACGGCCGCATTGCTGGCGAAAGGCGGGGCGGCCGGGTTTACGGCTGCGGATGTCAGGGCGATCAGCCTCTCGGGCCACAGTCTTGGCTGTATTCCGGTCGATGCAGAGGGTCAGTTGCTGCAGGATGCAGTGCCGATCTGGTCAGACGGACGGGCCCAGCAGGATGCGGCTGCGTTCTTCGACCGTTTCGACGAGGAAAGCTGGTATCTGCGCACCGGAAATGGCTTCCCGGCACCGCTTTACCCGCTGTTCAAAATCCTCTGGCTGCGCCGGAACGCCCCGGAGATCTTCGCCCGTACCAACCGCATTCTCGGCACCAAGGATTATCTCAATTTCCTGATGACGGGGCGGATGGTGACGGATCCGTCCTATGCCTCCGGTTCGGGGGCATTTGATCTGCAGGCCGGACAATATGACCCGGAGATCCTGGCCGCCGCTGGGCTGTGCGCAGATCTCCTGCCGGAAATCGTGCCATCGGCCTCGGTGATCGGCGAGCTGACAAAGACGGCGGCACAGACGCTCGGGCTTAAGCCCGGGACGGCCGTCATTGCAGGCGGGGTCGATAATTCCTGCATGGCGCTTGGCGCGCAGACCTTTGAAGACGGCGATCTCTTTTCCTCGATGGGCTCGTCAAGCTGGCTGACGATATCCGCCGCACGCCCGGTCCTGGACCCGAAAGTCCGCTCCTATGCTTTCGCCCATCTGGTGCCGGGGCAGTTCATCTCGGCCACATCCATCTTCTCTTCGGGGACCACGATGGACTGGACCCGCAGGATCCTTGGTGCGGATGGCGAAGACATGGGCCATGCCGCAATGGAAAAGCTGGCGGAGACCTCTCCACCCGGGGCGCGCGGCCTGCTGATGGTGCCGACGCTGGGCGGCGGCACATCGCTGGAAGGCGGCGCCGAAGTGCGGGGCGGCTGGATCGGCCTTTCGCTGCAGCATGACCGTGGCGATCTGCTGCGTGCCGCGTTCGAAGGGGTCGCCTATGGCCTTCGGGTGGCGCTGGACGAATTGCGCCGCATGACCCCCATCGGCCCGTCCCTGGTGGCGGTTGGCGGTGGCGCCCGCAGTGCCTTCTGGCGCCAGATCTTCGCGGATATTCTTGAGATCGATGTGGTCAAGACCGCGGTTGACCAAGAGGCCGCAACGCTGGGCGCCGCCGCCATCGCCTTCCATGCGCTGAAGATCTGGCCCGACTTCTCGCCGATCCGCGCGATCCATGCCGAAGCATCGCGGCACAGCCCGCGCCCCGCACATCGCCCGGTCTATCAGGCCGGGCTGGCCGCCTATCGCCTGGCCGCAACGCAGCAATATGACCTCTCGCACTCTCTGGCACGCTATCGCCAGGGCTGCGTCTGACCTGAGATTCCCGAAGGAGACCCGCTGAGATGACCACCCCGCTTGCATCCTTTGCCCCCGATCTTTTTGCCGGCCAGACGGTCTGCGTTTCCGGCGGCACCAGTGGCATTGGCCTCGCCATCGCTGAGGCCTTTGCGGGCCTCGGCGCCGAGGTCGTCGCTATGGGCAGTTCTGCGGCCAAGATCGGGCGGCTGAATGCCACGCCGCCCGTCGCAGGGATGCGCTTCGCCCGCCTCGATGTGACGGATCGCAAAGCGGTGGCGGGCGCTTTCGACGGGTTCAGCCGTCTCGATATTCTGGTCAATGCCGCCGGGATTGCCCGGCCCGACAAGGAATATGAAACCGACACCTTCCTCGAAGTCATGGAAGTCAACCTTAACAGCGTCATGGGGCTGAGCATGGCGGCGCGCCCCCTGCTGGCACGCCAGGGCGGCTCGATCATCAACACGGCTTCGATGCTCAGCTATCTGACCGATACGGCGGTGCCGGCCTATGGCGCGAGCAAGGCGGGCGTTCTGGGGCTGACCCGCCATCTCGCCCATGCTTTTGCCGCCGAGGGGATCCGGGTGAACGCGGTCACGCCGGGCTATATCGCGACCGATATGACAACCGGCCTCCAGGAGGATGCCGGTCTGACCGGGCGCATTCTGCACCGATGTGCCATCAAACGCTGGGGCCGGGCCGAGGATATCATCGGGGCCGCTTTGTTCCTTGCCGCCCCGGCGGCGGCCTATGTCACCGGCACCGAGATCGCGGTTGATGGCGGTTTTGTGAGCGGCGGATTCTGACAGCCGGGCAGGCTTTGCGGGGGAGAGAGTTTTGGCCGATGAGATGATTGCCTGGACATGGCAGAGCCAGGGGCAGCCCACAGGGCTGAAGCAGGAAAGCCGCGCGCTGCCCGTTCCCGGGCCCGGCGAGGTGTTGCTGCAAAACCTGTCGATCGGGCTGAACCCGGTCGACTGGAAGATGATCGAATGGGGGTACCCGCTCTGGAGCCCCGGGCATGTTCCGGGGGTTGATGGCTGTGGCATATTGCTTGCCGCCGGGGCAGGGGTGCAGCTGCCGACAGGCATGCGTTACGCCTATCATCAGGGACTTGGGCGGAATGGCAGTTTTGCCAGCCATATCGTGATCCGCGCGGATGCCCTTATGGCAGTCCCGCAGGGGGTCGATGATGCGCAAGCCGCCGCATTGCCCTGTCCGGGCCTGACAGCCTGGCAGGCCCTGGAAAAACTGCCCGGCACCGGAGGGCGCGATGTGCTGGTCTGTGGCGGCGGTGGCGCTGTCGGGCTGATCCTTTGCCAGCTTGCTTTGAGGCTGGGCTGGCGTGTCTGGGCAACTGCCTCTCTCTCGCATCACCCGGCATTGTTGTCCCTCGGGGTCAGCGGGGTTTTCGACTATCATGATCCGGACTGGCAGCAGCAGCTGACGGCCGCCCTCGGCCCACGCCGTCTTCATGCGGCTTTCGACACGGTCAGCGGCACTCATGCCCGCACGCTGGCACCGCTGATCGGCTATAACGGCCACCTGATCTGCATCCAGGACAGGCAGGAAAGCGCGCCGCTGTCCGCATTTTCTACCGCTCTGTCCCTGCACGAAGTGGCGCTGAACAGCATCCACCAACATGGATGCCGCGAGGATCTGCGGCTGCTGCGTCAGGCCGGGACCCGGCTTTTCAGCCTGGTTGAGCAGGGATCGCTGGAGCTGCCTCCGATAAGCGTATCCGGATTTTCCACATTGCCGGACGTGCTTGCAGAGGTCCGGCAAGGTATGCTGCGCGGCAAACAGGTGGTTCTGCTCTGAGGGCATGTCACGGCATGATGCATTCTGCGCCGTTTCATGATCCGGCGACACCGGCATGTTCTGCCCGCGTGAATAGAGGCCTGGATTAGGGCCCGGATTACAGGGGGCCTTCCTTCCATAAGATTTCCGCAGAGCTTTTCCCGACCGGGACGGCGCGACGGCCATGCGCCGGGATCTGACTGCGACTGATAGTGCCGGGTATCCCGTAACGCCAGGTGTCTTGCTGATCCATGTTAGATGTCATATGACATCTAACATGGATCGGAGAACATGCCATGCGCAGAATCGTGATTACAGGTATGGGCGCCGTCAGCCCGCTCGGCACCGGCACAGAGCTGGCCTGGCAACGCCTGCTGGCGGGCGGCTCAGGTCTGCGCCTTCTGCCGGATGCGGTCAGTGCCGATCTGGGATGCAGGATCGCGGCGCCGGTTCCCGGATCCGCCGAGGATCCGGAAGGTGGTTTTGACCCCGACAGGACGGTCGCGCCCAAGGACCAGCGGCGGATGGATCGCTTCATCCTTTTCGCCATGGCGGCAGCCGATGAGGCCGTGGCACAGGCGGGGTGGATCCCTGCAACCGATGAACAACGTCACCGCACAGCCACGATAATCGCGACCGGGATCGGCGGGTTCCATGCCATCGTTGACGCCGTGGCGACGGTGGCGGACCGGGGTCCGCGCCGCCTGTCGCCTTTCACGGTGCCTTCGTTCCTTGCGAACCTTGCGGCAGGTCAGGTGTCGATCCGGTACGGATTCAAGGGGCCGCTTGGCGCGCCGGTCACCGCCTGCGCGGCGGGGGTGCAGGCCATTGGCGATGCCGCCCGCATGATCCGCGCGGGCGAGATCGACGTCGCGCTTTGCGGCGGGGCCGAGGCCTGTATCGATCGTACGGCGCTTGGCGGATTCGCCGCGGCCCGCGCGCTGTCGACCGGCTGGAATGAGACGCCCGCGCTGGCCTCCCGCCCGTTTGACCGGGCACGCGACGGGTTCGTGATGGGCGAAGGCGCGGGCATCCTGGTGATCGAGGCGCTGGACCACGCCCTCGCGCGCGGTGCGCAACCGATTGCCGAGATCGTCGGATATGGCACCACATCAGACGCATGGCACATCACCGCAGGCCCCGAAGATGGCGACGGCGCGCGCCGCGCGATGGAGATTGCGCTGGCCCAGGCCGGGATTGCGCCGGGCGCGGTCGGCCATCTGAACGCCCATGCCACCTCGACCCCGGTCGGTGATCTGGGCGAGCTGGCGGCGATCCGGACCCTGTTCGCCGGTCTGCCAGGCCCGGCGATCAGCGCAACCAAATCGGCGACCGGCCATCTTCTGGGGGCGGCAGGCGGGCTGGAGGCGATTTTCACCGCACTCGCGCTGCGCGACCAGATCGCGCCGCCGACGCGCAACCTGACCGATCCGGACCCGGCGGCCGGGGGGCTGGATATTGTCGGCGCCACGGCCCGCAGCATCGATACCGACTATGCCCTGTCGAACGGCTTTGGCTTTGGGGGTGTCAATGCCAGCCTTGCCCTGCGCCGCTGGGCCTCGCTGTGACACTTTCCGCTGCTTCTGTCTCCGCCTACAGCCCATTGGTGCCCGCATGACCGCTGCCACTGCCACGATTGAACGCGACCCGCGCACGCAGCGTCTGCTGGAGGCACCGATCCTGCCGCTGCTGGTGCGGATGGCCTTGCCTAATGTGCTGATCATGCTCGCGCAGGCCTCGACCGGACTGATCGAGACCTTCTGGGTCTCGAAACTCGGCACCGATGCGCTGGCGGGTATGGCGCTGGTCTTTCCGGTGGTCATGCTGATGACGATGATTTCAGCCGGGGCGGTGGGCGGGGCGGTCTCCTCCTCGATCGCCCGTGCGCTCGGGTCCGGACGCAGGGCCGATGCCGATGCGCTGGTGCTGCATGCTGTGGTGGTCAATCTGGGGATTGGCCTTGCGTTCTCGGCGCTGTTCCTGATCTGGGGCCGCCCGATCTACACCGCGCTTGGCGGGCGGGGCGGCGAGCTGGAAGCCGCGATCATCTATTCCAACGTGGTCTTTGCCGGGAATGTCTTCACCTGGCTGATGAACGGCCTGGGCAGTGTGATCCGTGGTGCGGGCAATATGCTGGTGCCCGCGCTCGTCTCGGTGCTCGGGGTGGTTTTCCTGATCCCGGTCTCGCCGCTGCTGATCTTCGGCTTCGGACCGATCCCGGCGATGGGCATTGCGGGCGGCGGTCTGGCGCTGGTGCTCTATTACGCGGTGGGGGCGGCCATTCTGGGCCTTTACATCGCATCTGGCCGCAACCCCGCGCGCTTTCGCTGGCTGCCGCTGCAAGCACGGCATTTTGCCGGGATACTGAAGATCGGTGCGCTGTCTTCGGTTCAGTCGGTGATCAGCAATGTTGTCATCGCGGGCAGCACGGCGATCATCGCGCTGCGGCTGGGGGTCGGGGCGGTGGCGGGCTTTGGCACCGGCATCCGGCTGGAATATCTGCTGATCCCGATGGTCTTCGGCATCGGTGCCCCGATGGTGGCGCTGGTCGGCACCAATGCCGCCGCCGGCCTGGAGGCCCGGGCGCGCCAGATCGCGCTGACCGGCGCGGTGCTGGCCTTTGCCGTAACCGAAGCGGTGGGCCTGATCGCGGCCGCCTTTCCGGTGGCCTGGCTGACGCTGTTCAGCGCCGAGGCTGAGATGATCGATACCGGCCGCGCCTATCTGCAGATCGTGGGACCGTTTTACGGTTTCTTCGGCCTCGGGCTGGTGCTTTACTTCGCGGCGCAGGGTCAGCAACGGCTGACAATGCCGCTGGTGGCGGGGATTGTCCGGCTTGTGATCGCGCTTGGCGGTGGCTGGCTGGCACTGGAATGGAGTGGGGACATCCGTGCCCTCTATCTGGCATTGGGGCTCGGGCTTTTGGCCTATGGCCTGATCATGCTCGGGTCGGTGTTGCGGCGATAGACCTGCCTTAATGCCCCCTGGATGTGACGGGATGGATGCTGCTTTGATTGCGTTCAGCCTCTATATGCGGTAAGAATTTCCCAGCGAATTCAGGGATCGGAGCGCCTCATGAGAGTGAGCCGTGCGCAGGCGGAAGAGAACCATCAGGCCGTGATCAACGCGGCCAGCAAGCTGTTTCGCGAACATGGTTTCGATGGCATCGGGCTCAAGGATCTGATGAAGGGCGCTGGCCTGACACAGGGCGGTTTTTACAAACAGTTTGCCTCGAAAGAGGATCTGATCGGGCAGGCCTCCGCGCGCGCAATGGAAATGGCGACACGGCGCTGGTCGGACGTGGTTGCCGAAAACCCCGATGCGCCGCTTGAGGCTGTCACCGCCTTTTATCTTTCGCCCGAACATCTGAACAGGAAGGGGGAAGGCTGCCCCTTTGTCGCTTTGGGGGCCGATGCTGCCCGTCACGGACCAGAGGTCAGAGCGCAGTTCGAGGTCGGCGTGCGGGAGCATCTTCGGATGCTGACGGAGATGACCGGCTCTGCCGGCGAAAACCGGCTCTCGGACAAGGCGATGGCCGTGCTGTCGCTGATGGTGGGCGCGCTGACGCTCTCGCGGGCGGTGAATGACGATGCCCTGGCACATGCACTGCTGGAAGCCGCAGCGAGACAGGTTCGTGAAATCGCGGCAGGGTAGGGAGGTCTGGCAGGCGTTCCAGGTCCAACAGTTTCTCACCCTTCGGATCGTCGACCCTGTCCAGCCTGCTGACCCATCGGCGCAGTCTGGCAATCAGGTCGCGCGCTTCTGCATTGCGTTTCCGATAAAGACCCAGGGCAGAGCCTGCCTGCCGCGAGGTTTAAAATTGTCAGGAGAGCGCCCGGTCTCTTCCGCTGCCAGGGTTTCGTTCCGTCTCCGGCGGACGGGAGTGTTGCAGGAATCTGGCGCAACCCACCTCTGGCTCTGTCGCATTTTGCGCTGTTCGGATAACAGTCACTGATGCCGGCCTGCCGTTCAGCACCGTGGCCGGACAACGGCGACGGAGATGGTCAGCACCAATGCTGATTCCGCGAGAACCATGAGCAGAAAAAGCACTGTGTTCGCCCCCAGAAACTGTATTGCGAATGCCCCGGCCAAAGGGGCTGCTGCCTGGGCGATCAGGGCTGGCCGTGCCATGCGCCCCATCAGGGCGGGATATCGATCGGGTCCGAACAGCGCCATGGGCAGCGCCCCGCGGGCGATCGAGAACAGGCCGTTGCCGCCGCCATAAAGCATGAGCGCGAGGCCCGAAAAGCCAAAGCCGGAGGCCAGCAGAGCCACACCCGCAGTAAAGAGGACAGCCGCCAACAGCAGGGTCCATCTGGGGTGATGTTTGCCACCGCTCGCGATCTCCACCAGGCGCGAGGCGACCTGTGCCGGACCGATCAGCGCGCCCATCGCGACCGCCGCAGCAGTTGACACGCCACGGGCCTCCAGCAGGGTCAGGAGATGGACAGACACCACAGCCGCAATGATCGCGGCCAGGGTGAAGATACTCGTCAGGATCCGGAAACTGCGGCGCTCGGGCCGCGAAAGCGCTAGCTGCGCCGTCGCCTGCCCCTTGCCCATCGGTGGTCCTTTCATCTCCTGCGGGATCATGCGCCAGATCAGCGGCAGGCAAATCGTCAGATGCAGCAATCCGTAGCCGGCGGCGGTGCCGCGCCAGCCGAACTGCCCGACCGCCCAGACCGAGATCGGCCAGCAGACCGTGCTGGCAAATCCGCCCCAAAGGGTCAGCGCGGTGAGCGCAGATCGGGCGTCGCGACCATAAAGACGGCCCAGCGTTGCGAAGGCCGGATAATAGAGCCCTGCCGACATGCCGAGGCCGATGATGACCCAGCCAAGGCAGAACACCGGCAGGTTCGGAGCCGCCGCGAGCACAAGAAGGCCTGCCGACAGCAGGACCATTCCGCCGGCAAGCACCGGCCTGCCGCCATGTCGTGCAATGGCCGTGCCAACGTGGGGCGAAGCCAGCCCAGCCACAAGCAGCCCGAGCGACAGGGCTCCGATCACCCAGGGGAGCGGCCAGCCGGTATCGGCCACAATAGGGCCGGCCAGCGGGGCCATCAGATAGTAGCTGCTGCCCCAGGCAAAGATCTGCACGATGCCGAGCGCGGTGATCACTGGCCAGCGCCGCAGGGGCAAGGCCGGTGCGGCAAGGGTCATCGTACAGCCCCGTCCAGTCGAAGCCGGGCTGCCAGAGCTTGGGCGGCCTCTTTGCGTTCACTGTAGCGATCGGTCAGCACTGCGGAGATGTCGCGGGTCAGAAGCGTGAATTTCACCAGCTCCTCCATCACATCGACCACGCGGTCATAATAGGGCGATTGTCGCATCCGGCCGGCCTCGTCGAACTCATCATAGGCCTTCGCAACCGAGGACTGGTTCGGGATGGTCAGCATCCGCATCCAGCGGCCAAGAATACGCATCTGATTCAGGGCATTGAAGCTTTGCGACCCGCCCGAGACCTGCATGACCGCCAGGGTCCTCCCCTGGGTCGGTCGGATCGCGCCCATGGAGAGCGGGATCCAGTCGATCTGGCTTTTCATCACCCCGGTCATGGCCCCGTGGCGTTCGGGACTGGTCCAGACCTGGCCTTCAGACCAGAGGCAGAGGTCGCGCAGCTCCTGCACCTTCGGATGATCGGCGCCGGTCTCGTCCGGCAATGGCAGGCCTTTGGGGTCGAAAATGCGCGTCTCGCAGCCGAAATATTGCAGCAGCCTCCCGGCCTCCTGCGTCAGGAACCTGCTATAGGACCGCGCGCGGAGAGAGCCGTAGAGCAGCAGGATCCGTGGCGGATGCGCCGACCGCGAGGGGGCGAGCAGATCGCCTGCCAGCGGAATGCGCATGGCATCGGTGAGGTTCGGGAGATCGGTCACGTCTTCATCTCTTCTTTCGTTAGGGCATCGGGGAACCAGCGCCGGCCGAGCCGCAGCGCGACGGATACCAGCAGGATCAGCACCGGCACCTCCACCAGCGGCCCGATGACAGCAGCAAAAGCCACCGGCGAGGCCAGCCCGAAGGCCGCGATGGCGACCGCGATGGCCAGTTCAAAATTGTTGCCGGCGGCGGTGAAAGCGATGGCTGTCGTGCGGGGGTAGTCCGCCGCGATCAGCCGCCCCATCCAGAAACTGATGGTGAACTGGATCAGGAAATAGAGGGTCAGCGGCACCGCGATGCGCAACGCGTCGCCCGGCAGGGTCAGAACATCGCCACCCTTCAGGCTGAACATGGCGATGATGGTGAAGAGCAGTGCCGCGAGTGTCAGCGGGCTGATCTTTGGCAGGAACTGCTCTGCATACCAGGCCTGCCCACGCCGGGCGATCAGCAGGCGACGAGTCAGATAGCCCGCGGCAAAGGGGAGGCCGAGATAAATCAGCACCGCCTCGGCTATGGTCCATATGCTGATATCGATCACGCTGCCCGCCAGCCCGAATAGGGGCGGCAGCACAGTCAGGAAGACCCAGGCGCAGACCGGGAAGAAAAGGATCTGAAAGATCGAGTTGAAGGCAACCAGACCCGCTACATACTGGCTGTCGCCGCGCGCAAGCTGGTTCCAGACCAGAACCATGGCGATACAACGTGCGAGCCCGATCAGGATCAGGCCGGTCATGTAATCGGGATGGTCGCGCAGGAAGATCACGGCAAGGGCGAACATCAGCACCGGTCCGATCAGCCAGTTCTGCACCAGCGACAGAATCAGCACGCGGCGATCGGCGAAAACCTGCGGCAAATCCTCGTAGCGGACCCTGGCCAGTGGCGGATACATCATCACGATCAGGCCGATGGCGATCGGAATATTGGTGGTGCCGATGGACAGGCTTTCCATCAGGTTGGGCAGAACGGGGATCACGGATCCCATCAGGATGCCAAGGGCCATGGCGGCGAAAATCCAGACCGTCAGATAGCGGTCAAGGAATGACAGGCGTCGTGAGGGTGAAGGTGCCATCGCTCAGGCGGACCTGATGCGGTTGCCCGCCCCGTCGACGACCTGCTCGCCGTCCTCCTTGGTGAACGCGCCCTGCTGCGGCGGCAGCAGATCCAGGACATCCTCGGAGGGGCGGCAAAGGCGAACACCCTTCGGCGACACCACCACCGGTCGGTTCATCAGCACCGGATGCGCCGCAATGGCATCAAGAAGCTGATCGTCGGTCAGGCCCGGATCCCCAAGGCCAAGCTCTGCAAAGGGCGTGTCCTTCTCGCGCAGCAGGGCGCGCAGGGGCATTCCCATCCTGGCCACCAGGTCCTGCACCATCGCACGGCCCGGCGGCGTCTTCAGATATTCGATCACATGCGGCTCAACACCGGCATTGCGGATCATGGCCAGCGTGTTGCGCGAGGTCGCGCAGGCGGGGTTGTGGTAGATGACGATGTCCATAATGTCCTCAGATACTGTCGCGCGGCCGGTCAGTTGCGCCCTCGGCGCGGCCGATCTCACGCAGGTGGCGGATCAGGCTGGTTGCATCCTGCGATGCAACCAGCAGGGCACAGAAAAGCTCAAGGCGGAGCCGCAGGTAACGAAACGCCTCGGCAAAGACCACCTCGCGCTCGAGCCCCGTGCCAGTGACAGCGGCCGGATCCGCAATGCCGCAATGGCCTGTGGCTGGCGAGCCTGGCCGGGCCGGGCAGACCTCTCCGGCCACATCCTTACCACTGGTGATCACCAGGCCGAATTGCGGCGCAGCGTCCTGCGCGAACTCGTCCCAGCTTTTCGGGCGCAGGTCCTCCGTCGGATACTGAAAGGTCTTCAACACTTTGAGTGCCGCCGGGTCGATGTCTGGCCTCGGGTAACGTTCAGCGGAGGAGGGGTTGTACAGCCCCTCGGCAAGTTGACGCAGCACGGGTTCAGCGAGGATCGAATGCACCGAATTGCCGGTGCAGAGGCAAGGGTCGTTACAGACGCTTTGGGTCATCGGAACCTCCAGGGCAGGAGGGCAGCCGGTTCAGCCGCCGAAGGCACGCGAAACGCAGCAAGAGGATTGCTGCGGCACCGGCCAGCGATCGCGCGGCTTGCAGCTTGCGGGACGCGGCGAAGTACAATCCGGGCAACTCCCTCGGTGACAACCGGCACCACCGCCCGGAAAAGCTCCATCGGCCGCACTTTATCACCGACCCCGAAGGGCAACCTGGCCTCCGGGTTGCCCCCACAATCCAGCACGCGAAACTGCCCGGCCCTGACCTCGGTGACCTGACAGACGGGCCGCACCTCCGCGGCATCATAGCGGAAGACCACGGGCCGAGGCCCAAAGTGCCAGACTGCTTCGAGAAACCCGCGGAGGGTAATATCTCCCGGATCGGCGGCGCCGGTCGGCGCGCCGATATTGCTTTGGATCGTCATTTGCGATACCTGTTGATTCGATATTTATAGGATCATCAAATAATGGATGAACGTCAAGCGCTCTTGTCCTTCGGAGCCCTGTCTCAGGAAACCCGCCTGCGCATCCTGCGAATGCTGGTCGTAGCCGGGCCGGAGGGTCTCGCCGCAGGCGTGATCGCCGAGCAGGCCGGGGTTACCGCCTCGAATGTCAGCTTTCATGCGAAAGAACTGGAGCGTGCGGGCCTGGTATCCTCCCGCCGCGAAAGCCGGTCGATCCTTTACACCGCCGAGTTCGATGCCCTGAACGGCCTTTTGCGGTTTCTCATGGAAGATTGCTGCGGCGGCCGCATATGCCTTCCTGAAGTGGGGACCGATGGGTGCGCCAGCGCGGAGAAGACCGACTGAATTGATACTGGCATTCTTCCTTTTCACCTTGCCCTGCGCAGCGATGGATCAGGCGGGCGCCACCGGCTGTATCGTAAGCATGGCATCGAGGGGGGCTTAACGGATTCCTGTACCTCAGGGACAATGACGGGACCTAAATTGGAGCCCCGACATGCCCCCGCCGACACACCCAATGCGACCAAACCATGCGTTAAGCCACGGGATTCCGCACAGTGCATCCACCAAGGGCTGCTTGGTATGATCAACAGCCTAGGTAACGTCAAAATCTACGTCTGGACCCACCCCATCGACTTCCGCAAGGGGATAGATGGACTGCAGTCGCAGGTCGTTTCACAGATGCGCCTGAAGCCCTTCAGCGGGGCGATATTCATTTTCAGATCACGTCGAGCAGACCGTTTAAAGATGGTCTTCTGGGATGGATCAGGTGTTGTTCTCGTCCTCAAGAGGCTGGAGGATCGTGCATTTACATGGCCAACGCCGACAAAGGATGCTTTGAGTATTTCGACCAGTCAGTTTCAGGCGCTGTTTGAGGGCATTGATTGGCGCCGTGTTGTTCCGCTCCACACCCACACTCCTTCGGCGTTGTGAAAATCATGCGCCATGATCAAATTATCCCTCCCAATAGCGACTGTGGGATCATTGAAGTTCTTGGCCTTCTATACGGCTACGATATCCTTAATGAATCCCCAATGTCAATAGAAGCTTATACTCTAAAGGATGCAATCGGTGAGAATTTACTCTCGGAAGATTCCGATATAGTTAATCACAATTCGGTCGAACATAATAGTAAATAAAACTGTGATCGTGCTGATTTGGCAGCACCAATCTTACTATCGACTTCGGTAGGTTTGCTCCTGCCGGGAGTTGAAAAAACCCTCAGATTACTTGCAACACTCCTTCTCCGTTGAAAGTCAACCATGCCGACTGAAAATGACGACATCGCAGCACAATCCCATAAAATATGGGGAATTCCGGTTCGGAGCGATACCGCTGGACGCCGCAGATGGCCGAAAGAAGTCAAGGCAGAGGCCGCCAGAAAAGTCGCTGCCGGCGCGACGATTGCCAACTTGGCTCGTGAGATCGGCATCGATGACTGCACGCTGGGAAAGTGGGTCCGCAAAGAAAATCCCATCAAAACAGGCGCGCCAAGATTTGTCGAGATTAAGTCGACAGAAGTCAGACTCGATGCAAAAGGAACTCGGGGCCATCACGATGTGCGGCGGCCGTTTGATACTCATAAATCGAGTCAGGTGGGCAATTTTTACGAATGCACTCTGCAAATCAGAGATGCTATACTGAAATTTGATGCATCAATGCCAATCGAGAGGTTATCGAGTATAATACGGGCCATTTCTTCGTCCAATTGACATATCGATAAATTCTGATCGTAATCTGATATATATGAGTAGTCTTTCTGAAAAATGCTGGACGTGGGATCTCCGTCCCGAGAATCAGAAAATTCAGAATTCTATATCCGAATGAGTCATTTCTCTTCGGCCCCACATCCACGACATAAGGCTTACCTTCAGGCTTGGTCATACCAGCATTTTAAACCCAAGGATTCAACGTGTGAATCCTGCTCGACGGGGACTTCTGCAACAGCGCCTTCTGCTTGTGCCGATGCCTGATCTGGGCGCGGCCACGGCACTGCCGAGGTGGATCTGGATCGGCGGGCTGGTAGGGGTCGGCTATGTCACCGTCGCGATCTTCCTGGTGCCGATAATGGGCGCGGCGGGTTTCATAATTGCGGTGATCTCCGGCCCGGGATACAGGCGCTTATGCCCTTGTCTTTCAACGCATCTCTGAACCAATCGGCATCGTAGCCCCGATCGGCCAGCATCCACTGTGCCTTTGGAAAGCTGCGCAGCAGTGCGGCGGCTCCGCTGTAGTCGCTGACCGGCCCGGCTGTGACAAACAGGCTAATCGGTGGGCCTTGAGCATCGGCAACGGCGTAAAGCTTAGTGTTCATACCGCCTTTCGTGCGACCGATCAGGCGACCACGCCCCCCTTTTTCACCCGCAGGCTGAAGGCCGTGCGGTGGGCTTTCAGATACCCTTCGCCGGGGCGCTTGAACCAATGGCGCTGCCCCGACTCGACATCGATCATGATGGTCTTCTCGTCGGCAGCCTCCGATGCCAATCCGTGCATCATTCGCGTGATCACTCCCATCCGGCTCCAGCGCTTCCAGCGATTGTAGAGCGTCTTGGGCGGACCATACTCACGAGGGGCATCGCACCAGCGCAACCCATTGCGATTGATAAAAATTGTGCCGCTCAGGACGCGGCGATCATCGACGCGTGGACGGCCATGGCTCGTGGGGAAGAACGGCTCAAGCCGGGCCATCTGCACGTCTGTCAGCCAGAAGAGATTGCTCATCAGAAAGGCCTCCCGGCACCTCCTGAATCACCGTACAAAGCCATAATCAATGGGTCCTGACACTAGCAATCGCCACACCCCGATCCGTCACCGGCCTGACCGCCTCGATTTTAAACTCACGATGAACTTCCGTCTCGTCATATCCATTCTCCAGTTCCCGGGTCACGATCATCCTATATTCGCATCCACGAAACCGGCAGAAGTTTGTTGCGCGGCGTCAGCTTCTGCACAAACGCCGCCTACCTTCTGCACAAAAAAATATCTGTCAGGATATTACAGAGCGACCTGCATATCGCGGATCCTGACAGTCATTTCCGCTCTACCAACTTGTCTGGACAGCCGTCCGCACCCAGGAGTGAGTGGTGCCGTCGCCGGTGTAATCGTAGCGATACCCGCCTCCGATAGCCCACCAACCCGGCGCGCCCGGCGTGGTGGCCGAGATGCCGCTCCCGGTATTGCCAGGGCGCTGCATCTGCACCGGCGTCCAGGCATTTCCGCTGGCCATCATCAGCGCCCGGCCAGCATCATACTGAACCACAAAAATTGTACCGTTGATGGAGTTGGGGGTCAGTGCGGCCAATTGCGCCGGCGTCAGTGAGATAAGTTGCGCCCCACCGATTTCGATCACCATCCGGCCATTGCCCCTGTCGCTGTCTGAGAGGCGCCAGACCTGCCCGCCGGTAGCCGCGACGAGAGACACCCCGCGCGGGCCATTCCAGCTGTCCATTTTCCAGTTCGCCGGAAGGATGTTGGTACTCCATTCCGACCCCGTCCCGGGGCCAAGGCCCCTGAGTTGGAATATGTCACCAGCTTGCGCACCTTTAAGCCTGAGCGACCGGCCACCGAACTCCAGCAGCGTCGATCCGGTGTCGTGATCCGCCCCACGGACGCGGACCCCAGGCACAAGGTTGCCCAGATCCATACCATCGACACCACAGATCGTCGTTCCCAGTCCCAAGCGTGCTACGCGAGACGTCCACGGCGGCAGTGCCTCGCCGCCCCGAGCAGGCATTGCGCGAGACACAAGATCGACCAGTGGGCCATAGAATGCAGCGATGCCTCGTGTGCCGATATGTGTGCCGTCACCCCGGAAATCCGCGCCGAGAGCTACCTGGAAATCGTAGGCTACATTCACGTCGTCATCGACGCTCAGGCCGCGCTCGAGATCGACGTAAACGTAAGACCTTGCAGCCAGCCGGCGCTTACGGACACGTTCACGAAGTTCGGCATTGCGGGTGTGTGACGCCGCTGCCAGCGCTGGATTACCGGTAACCGGAATCTCGCCACAGACGATAATGTCCGGCTGAGCCGTGGAGGCAGCGTCGAGGATGTTGAAGAACTGATCGATGTAACCACCATCGACCAAAGACGGATTATCCTCTTTCGCCTGCCATGTGTGCAGATGGGGGTCGATACGTCCCAGTACCGTCAGAAGGTTAGCGCGAGCTTGTGGGTAGTCCATGAAGTGATGAAGGCCGAGACCGCCCCTGGACAGGAGGTGATGCAGTTCCAGATTGCTCGCATACTCGTTTGTGCTGCCTATATAGGCCAGCCGGACCGAGGCGCCGGTGACAACGAGATAGCCCTGATGCGTGAACTCGGCGCCAGCATCATATTCAAGGATAGCGACCTCGCCCGGTGTGCCGACCGATGTGTCGAGGGGCGTACCGACAAGATTGCCATTGATCCGCCACTGCACCGTCCCGCCGCCCGGACGGACAATAAAGAAGGCATAGATCTTGCTGACTGCATGCCACCAGATAATGCCGCCGAAGGCGCCAACTGGATAGTCGGTCAAGCCGCCCGTGATCCATGTGCTGTAGTCGGTGACAGCCGTGCCGCCGCCTGGTCCGGAGTGGGCATAAGTCATTGCGGGATTGTTGTTCAGCACCCCCGGCTTCTGGGCCAGTGTTTTGCCGCACATGCGCGACTGGAGGATCGGCTGCAGATGGTACCACGGCTCACCAGCAACGCTGTCGAGCCACTGGATAGCCCGCAGCTGACGCGCATTGCCGTCAGAGGCCTCAGCAATAACGGCTGCCGTCCGGGGGAGTGGCCGCACACCATCATCAATGCGATCCTCAGCCGCATTGATCCGAGGCCTCAAAACAGCCTCGACACCTGTTTGCGGCTCCTCGACCCGGACCCAGTTGCCAGCGTAGATGGTGGTGGATGGCGTGTTGACCAGCGCAATCAAGGTGTCACCAACCGCGAACACCTGCCCGCCAACCGTGCCTGGTGAACTTACGGTCCAGGCATCGCCGCGCGCGACCGACACCACTGCCGGATTCTCCGCCCCAGCTGGCGGGAATGCGGCTGCAGCAGGCCACGATCCACGGATGTTGATGCCGGAGGCCGAAAGAGCGGAAAGGCTTTCAATCTGCGCCTGCAGGGCCGCATAGCCAGCCAGTCTTGCCGCCGCCTCTATGGCGAGATTGCCGGCGACCTGCGCTTTATCCGCCTTTGCAGCCAGTTGGGATGCCGTCAGGGCCGATTGCGGCAGGTCACCGATGCGGGTCCAGGCTCCTTCACCAGCAGCCCCCGACTTTACATAGACGCCGCGAAACGCTTCTGCCGGATCGCCCCAAACAGCACCCCGCGTGTCGGATGGCCAGGACAAATCGGCATAAAGCTCTGCTCGCGTTTGCTTATCTGGGATGCCCCCACTGAAGTGGTCCACCCACAGGGATATGCTTATCCCGTTTTCAGGAGGACCAGATTATGGCTGGCAAGC